>JAYELJ010000034.1:15829-20696 GCA_034717395.1 Patescibacteria group bacterium | reverse complement strand
CCAAGCAGTATAATGAGCCGATACCATACTCAACGGAACAGTCACCAAAGCATTCTTACTCGGAACAACACAATCCCCAAAATCAGATTCTCCTTCATTGGTATAGTACGGCCAAGCATCAGATTCCCCAGAATACTTTCCAAAGAAAACATCTCCCTGCACATCAATATCGCAGATAACCTCATCGAAAGAATTCAGATCTTTATGCCTCCAAACCTGACGCTGCATCACATCATTGAGAAAATCACGTACAAATACAGGGCCAGAAACCGAATCATCCACCCATCTATCTATCACCCAATCAGCACTTCCATTGTTATGAAGCTCATCGTACATATTGATCACCGTAGCCATATCTGCACGATCCCAAGCTCCGGAGATACCATCAGAACTTCCTTCTTCTGCTTGAGAATAAGCAAGCAATCTCAAAAACTCAACCGGTTGCACAGCCAAAAGCCAATGAAGAAATACCTCTCCATTGCGACCAGATACATCCGATACACTCGAAGTCATCTCATTCCCCAGCTCATAAATAAGCTCAAAGAACTTGAGAATATCACGATCAGCAACATAACGTAGCATCTGTTCTTTTCTGTCTTGCAGATCTTCCTCCTCATCTAAAATCCAATCTTCATACAACTCAATCGCTTTCCCATACAACAAGTCCGAATCCAACTGCTTTCCATTGAGGATCTTATTCTCTGTATCTATCCAATCAATAGTACCAGTAGAACTATCACTATCACCTCTTTGCATCTTACGAAGAAAATCCATGTATACTCCTACACGCTCTTCTCTTTTGAAATAAATAGCCAGCAAATTGAGATACGCCTCCTTGTTCGAGCGATCCATTTTTTCCAGCTGGACATCAAGATGCTGTGATAGACGATCAAAAATATATTCTTCAAACTCACCAATCTGAGCTTCCCCTGTATATCATTTTTCTTCTCGAAATTGATCAAATGTCTGGGGCATATCCACCCAATTTCTATATACATCTGATACTTCTGAGCCACTCTTTTTAGAAAAATCAGCAAATGTATTACCAAAATATTGCACTTCCACATCAGCCAGTCTTCCATTGATAGATTTGTAGAGAGCCATCATCACTACCGCTCTGTATTCATAATCATCTACCCCATATGTGACACCTGAAACCGTTATACCTGGAAGCAATGAAGTCATCAGTACCTGAGAATCATCATCGGAATCTTCCAAAAAACTATCAACCCCTTCGATCAATAACTCCAGATTCTCTGACGTTTGGTTATCGAGCCAACGTTGAAAATCTGCCAATTCTTCGTTAAGAAAAACTGTCTCACTCAAAAAATCAAAGAAATTGATATAGTCTAAAAATTGAAACTGACCAGCGCCATCCATAAAAGATACCCCACGAGGATCATCCGCTGGAATATTTGCCGGAACAGCAACCGATGCCCCATCCTGTGCCATTTTGTGCAAAGAACGTTGGTATTCTACCAGCCCCGTATCTGGATCTGGGGACACATGAAAACGACGAGAGTCCATCATATGAACAAAACTCCCAGAAGACAATTCCTGATATCCTGTTTCAAATACCGGACACGACATATAACTCATCACATCATGCGTAGCCGCATCAGAAAGCACCGAAACACCATATCATCCATCGAGGGTTGTTCCAGAAAACACTTCTGTTCCTACTGCCGTAGATATCCCCTGGTACGAACTATCAAACACAAAACAATAATCTCACTCAGCAAGAGTCTCATTCTGTATCTTCATAAAATCAATCTTATCGACCACTACGCCAGTATAGTAGGCATAATGATCTGGTTGAGAATACACAACCGTCGTTTCTGTAGAAGCGTCTTGGTCTATCGTCAGATCCAAATCATAAAACCCCATTACAGGCGATCCATCACTCTTTGTCAGCCCTGCAGACGAAAGATCCATCCCGTTCATCACCCCCACTATCTGACAATTTCCTTGGTATGGCATATCTGCCATAGGTTTTGCTATATCATACAAACGCGTACTATCTGTCGACTGAGAATAATTACCTGCTGTAGAAGGCCCAGCATCTACTACCTCCCAACCATCAGCAGAAAGATTCATCACTAACACTTCCGAATGCATCATATTAGCATTCACTCCTTCCAAATTATTACAACTCACCGCTCATCCAGTATATGCAATAAATGACAAAGGGTAACTGTTGTAATACTGCTCACGCTCCTGCCAAATATCAGAACCAGAATAAATCTGTTGATCTATACCAGTCGTCACCGGAATATCCTGATCCCATCTCCCTAAATCATCAAAAAAGAGCGTATCAAACATATTTTCAAAGAACCCATCTATCTCTTTGAGTTCACGACCAATCATCGCATCTACTGCAGAGATCAGATAGGCAGGATCATAGATATCATCACGTTCATATCGACCAAGCCCCTCTACTTTCTCGTAACTATCGCCCATAAACTCTCCCCCGAACATCTGCAAAAAACGAACAAGAAATTTGTTCTGAGTATCCAATGTCTCTATATCCATCTCGTACTGATACATCGTATCGAGCTGCTCACCCATATTTTTCTGAACTTCTGCCAATTCTGCAGGAACTTCTGGAGCATCAGTAAAAAAATTATACGGATCCACAGGTTCTGCGTCACAGTCTGCATCAGCAATTGCATTCTCAGAACAATAGGTAGCAACCGCAGGTTCAGACAAACTACAATTAGGGTATGCATTATCCACACAAAATTGCATCAAAGGAGTATTTACTACTCGATCTCTCATACTCATTGTATTTTTCACAAAACTAATATCTTCTCCTGTGATATCTGCTTTCATCTTCTTATTCACACGGTCGTATAGCACATCATCCTGATGATCTATAAAAAACTGATATTTCCCATACTGATCAGTCTGAACAGCACGTTCCATGCCAGAAATATCAAACAAAGCAAAAGAACCCTGATCATGATCCCCCTGCAAAGGAGAAGATATCGAATCAAGAAACTCATTTCTCTGCACCATATGTTTTTCTCGATACATATCGAGAGAATCCTGCTGCGTAGCTGCTCCATTATTTGGCGCGTACGCATACAAATACAGCAAACGATGAAAATATCGAATCAACTCTCTCCCTGTACTATCATCCGACAACATGAATGCTGACCATATCTCTGCATTCTTCTCTGACTGATACTGATCCTGTGTCCAGTACTCCAAGTCTTCCTCGTACTCATAATACCTATTAGCCACATCCGAATACGGAAAAGCCGAACGATCCAAACCACCATCTCTCTGCACCAAAGGCAAAGGAATATCCCCAATAAACAAACCTCCTATTACTTTTTTTGATTCATACCCCAAAGTCAATACATCAGCGATATACTTTGTCATTTGCTGCTCAGGTGTGACAAATCCCACCCCTGTATGACCATCCAATTCTATCACCTGAGTATCTGTTTCTTTGTACACTCCTCGAAGGGCTTCCAAATACGTATCCAATGGATTATCAATAGATACTGACTCATCCAAATCTGCATCTTCTAGTTCTGATAACTTATCAGCTATAGCAGAAGCCATATACTCATCAGGATCGGTAGTACTATCCCCATCAGTAGCGCCTACCTCTGCCTGATACAAAACCTGACCAATCCAATCCACCTCTCAGTGTGCAAGCAGATCTCCTCCATATGCAATCTGACTATCCAGCGTGTTATATATACCTTGGAGACCAGTATACGTATCCTTTCCTGCATCTTGCAACGATTCCAAAAAACTATAAAACTTATTCCCAATCTCCAAAGACTGAGAAAGAGCTTCTTTGGTATCAGCATCTATAAAAACGTATATAAGCGAGTTATCAGTTTCTTCTGATATAGAAGAATCGGTATACGCAGAAACAAGCTCTATATCTTTCCAATACGAAAGTAGTGGAAGAACAAGAGCAGAAATAATCAAAGAAGCAAGCGTACTAGAAGTGGTACGAGAGAACATATATATAAGAAAAACAGAGTAGAAATAATTTCTGTTTTTATTTTTGTTTTTATCGCATCCATATGCGAGATTTTCACCTTTCTATATTACAAAAATAGCCGTACAAAATCAACATTTCTCTCTTGTCAAAACCACCTTCCAGGGCAGGGTAATAAGGATACAAAAAACACCCTCTCTGAACAAACAGAGAAGATGCTTTTCTTATTCTATCAAATGGTGCGCGGAAGAGGACTTGAACCTCCACATCTTGCGATACTGGTTTCTAAGACCAGCGTGTCTACCATTCCACCACCCGCGCTCGAAAAGTGATTACATTACTTCGTAATAAAAACAAGTTTTATGTATTTATTTCTTAGCTCGGATATATTACTTATATCCATCTCAAAAAGCAAATAAAAACTCACCAAAATGGTGAGCATTTATTTTTCTATGCTTCCAAAGCTGTTTGAGCTTTTTCAACAAGAGCTTTGAATGCAGTTGGATTTTCTACTGCAATCTCAGAGATCATTTTACGATTCACAATCACATCAGCTTTTGTAAGACCGTCTACAAAACGACTATAAGACATTCCCGACATGCGACATGCAGCGCTAATACGAACGATCCAAAGACGACGGAAATCACGTTTTTTACGACGACGATCACGATACGAATTCTGACCAGCTTTCATTACCGCTTGCTTCGCTTGACGAAAATTCGACTTGCGACCATGACGAAACCCTTTTGCGAGTTTCAATACTTTTTTATGACGACGATTTGTCACCACACCACGTTTTACACGTACCATAATATTATGTGTGTTAGATTGAATAAATAACTGAGACAAAATCCTCCCTTCTCAGTAAGGGGTATTGTTACAAAACAATAGCTTATGGATATA
>JAYELJ010000034.1:0-15729 GCA_034717395.1 Patescibacteria group bacterium | reverse complement strand
CATGCAAGCATACGAGACATCTTCTTCTTCATAGAAGGAGCCAAAGCAAGTTTAGTACCTTTACGAAGAAAATGTTTTTGACGTTTTGATTTTTGGTGAAGGCGATGTTTTTTCGCTGCTTTTGCAACAAAAGCTTTTTTCGCTTTTCCTCCAGAAATCTTTACACGTTTTGCTGCTGCTTTACGAGTTTTGATTTTTGGCATATCAAATTTTTATAAAATTATGTGTGGATTGCTGAGTATCAGCAAAGTGTACAAACAATATATCACAAGAAAAACTCATACAAATCGATAAAGAGCAAGGCGTTTTTGAAAAATATAAGCGAGCAATACTAACAGTATTGTAAGTGTTATTTTTTAAAAAGAACGAAGCTATTTGCGATTTAGATAGTTTTTCAAAATATTGTTATTTAATGGGGACCAGGGTCATATCCCACGTATTCCCATGGCGAGTCAAATCGCCTTCAATTTTAGCAAGTTCTGAGATCTCAGTATAAAATTCTAGCATTTTTCCTTTCCCCAAATCTGCATGTGCAAGTTGACGTCCAGCCATACGCATAGAAACTTTTACCTTTGACCCCTTTTCAAAGAATCGTTTTGCCTGATTGATACGAACATCAAGATCATGTCTCTCCATACCAAATGTAAGACGAACACCCTTGGTTTGTACCTGAGTTTTCTTAGATTTTCTTTCATTTTTGGCAAGATTATAGAGCATTTTCCCATAGTCCAGGATCTTCGCTACCGGAGGCTTTGCATTTGGAGAAACCTCAACCAAGTCGAGATTTCTTCTACTTGCCTCTTCCAGTGCATCTGAGAGAGAAAGATTCCCAAGAACCTCTCCTTCTCCATCAATCACATAGAGTAGCTTCGATCGAATATCTTCATTTATACGATATCTTTTTTGATCTTTATTGTTTGTAGTAGGTTTTCTACTCATTTACATTAAAAAGAGAAAATAAAGTACATGCTACAGTTGTCTAAATCTATCTTCTTCACGTTTTTTGCGAAGGCCCGCTCCATGGATAGCTCGACGTTTTTTTGTAAGAGCACCCATTGTTTTCGGATGAAAACGGCTGTTTCTTACTTTACGAATAAGCCCACTTTTACGGATAACAAGGTTAAAACGTCCCATCAAACGATCGAAGTTTTCCTTGTCTTGGCGTTTTTCACTGATGATAAGTGTCATAAGATTTCCCCCTCCCAGGGGTAAACTATAAATATAAAATAAACTCCTCATTGCAAGAAGCCATGATATTCTACTTGTTTTCTTGAAAAACACAAGCAGAAAGTTTACAGTATGCATAATTTATCAGTGGAATATTTTTTAATATCTTTTTTTATGACCCGCGCACTCTGCCTTGTATCGGGAGGTCTCGATTCGATCCTTGCTATCAAAGTCCTGCAACAGCAGTGAGTAGAATGCACTGCTCTTTGTTTCAAATCGTGTTTTTTTGATGATACACAAGCACGAAAAATGACTCAGCAAATCGGAGTGCCTCTTCGCACGATTGATTTTTCCGAGCTTCACCTCGGTATAGTCAAAGACCCAAAACACGGCTATGGCAAAAACATGAACCCTTGTATCGATTGCCATGGAGCGATGTTTGCACACGCTGTCAAAATCATGGACGCAGAAGGTTTTGACTGTATCTCAACCGGGGAGATCCTCGGACAAAGACCTATGTCACAAAACAAACAAGCTTTGGGAACAGTAGATCGCATAGCGGTATCTGGTGGCCGACTTATCCGACCACTCTGTGCCAAAAACCTCCCCGAAACAGAAGTTGAAAAATCTGGACTCATAGACAGGGAGCAGCTCCTCGACCTTCACGGAAGAAATAGAAAACCCCAAATAGCTATGGCAAAGGAGTGGAATATAGTAGAATACCCATCTCCCGCAGGAGGATGTCAGCTTACAGATCCCGGGTATTCAAAAAGACTCAAAGATTATCTAGAACATTATCCACAGGCCAAAAGAGAAGAGATTGCTATCATCAAATATGGTCGTCATATCTGGCAAGAAAATAGCCTAATTATGATTGGACGAAACAAAGAAGACAATGAACTTCTGACCAGTAATGTGATACCAGGTGACACCAAAATCTACACACCTGGTATCCCAGGACCAAGTGTGGTAATACGTTTTGCCACACCAGAAAGTATAGAACACCTCAAAGAAACACTTCCCACTTTCAATAAAAAACTACAAGCTGCTATAGAAGAATGAAAAGAAATAGAGTTGCAAGTAGAAGAAATTCAATAAAAATCTAAAAAACAACCCAAGGCAATAGCCTTGGGTTTTATTATCGATAATATCCAGGATTCTGGATAATTATCTTTGGTTGGACACGTCTGTTATCATCAGCATAACGAACATTGATTTTCATATTTTTCACACCTTCATATTTACTTGGAATAAAATTCTTTTTATACCATTTGCCTAGTTTCCAACCAAAATTAGCCAAAGTTATACGATCTACCCGATTATATTTTCGAGCATACTCACTTGGTTTTTCAAGATATACATATACTGCTGAACCATGTTTGTCATATTCTAGCCAAAGATTTTCTTCTCTTTTGTATCCTTTCTTCTGTTCTACCCGAAGAGTAATCTTTTTTGTCTCTCCTCGAACCAACACACACACAAGATCTTTTACCGTACCCCACTTACCTTTTCTATACATATACTGTCCCGATTGTATATACACCTGAACAATATAACCATACTGAGCATTTTTATACAGAGCATCTACTCGATCCTGTTCTTTTTTCTTTCGAATTCTCTCATCTTTCTCTCTTTCTAACCGAGCTTTTCTCGCTGCCTCGGCACGCCGCGCATCTATTTTTGACTGCTGAGCAGTATATTCCGCTTGTTTTTCAGGAGTCAAAGATTCCCACTGCTTGTCAGGGATCCCCATTGGGTTCCGCCCACAACCAGACAGCACCAACACCATCACCAACAACACACCTACCCGCAACCATTTCAATAATTTCATAACCTATCCTTTCTTTTTTCCATTTCTATTTTATAATATACTCAAAAAAATCAAGTTTTGCAAATCGTGATTTTTTTCTTGTATCTCCTCTTGTCTTTCTATACTCTCTAGGCACATACTTTCATCTTGTTTCTTTTCTCCTTTCTCTCTTTATGTCAGCAAAAAATCTCGTTATCGTGGAGTCACCTGCCAAATCCAAGACTATCAGTAAATACCTGGGTCCAGATTTTACTATCAAAGCATCTATGGGGCATATCCGTGACCTTCCTGGAAAAAAGAGCGAACTCACTCCAACACAGCAAAAGCTCCCATATGCCAGCCTAGCTATCAATACAGACAAAGACTTCGAACCTCTCTATGTCGTGACTCCCACCAAGAAAAAAGTAGTCAAAGAACTCAAATCCCTCATCGACGAAGATACCGTCGTATGGCTCGCAGCCGATGAAGATCGCGAATGAGAAGCGATCGCCTTTCACCTCCAAGAAGCCCTAGGACTCAACAAAAAAACAAATAAAAATACCGTTCATCGTGTAACTTTCAATGAAATCACCAAGCCAGCGATCCTCAACGCCTTCGACCACCCACGTCATATAGATATGGACCTGGTAAATGCTCAGCAAGCCCGTCGTGTAATAGACCGTCTCGTTGGGTATGGACTCAGCCCCCTTCTTTGGAAAAAAATCCGCTTTGGACTCAGTGCTGGGCGAGTGCAGTCAGTCGCTGTAAAAATAGTAGTAGACAGAGAAAAAGAAATCCAAGCATTCAACCCAGAAGAATACTGGACACTAGAAGGAACATTTCTCACAAAAGGAAACGAGTCTATCGTAGCCAAGCTCACACAAGAAGAAGGAAAGAAAATAGAACTCAAAAGTGGTCAGCAAACCCAAAAAGTCTTGGATGCTATCGAAGGACAACCAGCAAATATCACAGACATGAGTTCCAAGAACCGTAAGAAAAAACCAGCCGCTCCTTTTATCACATCTACCCTGCAACAAGCAGCTTCAAGCCGTATGGGATGGTCTGTTAAAAAAACCATGCAAGTCGCACAAAAACTCTATGAAGGGATAGGGGAATATGGTGGTCTGATCACCTATATGCGTACCGATAGTAACAATCTTTCTAAAACTGCCACCGACCAAGCACGAGATATAATCGGAAAAGAATATGGAGCAGACTATCTTCCCAAAACAGCTATCAGCTATGGGAAGAAAAGCAAAAATGCACAAGAAGCCCATGAAGCTATCCGTCCAACTGATTTTTCTAAAAAACCAGGAACACTTCCCAAGCTCAACGAAGACCAAGCACGGCTCTACGACCTCATCTGGAAACGCGCTATCGCATCACAAATGAGCGACGCACAGTTTCTCCAAACGGGGATCAACATAGGAGTAGCCAACTATACTTTCCGCGCAACAGGACAACAACTCGTATTTCCGGGGTTTTTGACCGTATATGTATCAGGAGATGACAAAGACCAACTCCTGCCAAAACTAGAAAACAACGAAACTCTGGTTACAGAAAAATACGACCCAGAGCAACACTATACCAAACCACCCGCTCGCTACAATGAAGCCAGCCTCGTAAAAAAAATGGAAGAAGAAGGAATCGGTCGTCCATCTACCTATGCTCCCACTATCACCACTATCCAATCTCGTGGATATATTCAAAAAGAAGGAGCTCAGCTTATCCCAACAGAAGTTGCTTTTGTCGTTACCAAACTACTAGAAGGCCATTTTGAAGATATCGTGAGTCTTGGGTTTACTGCGGGCATGGAAGACAAACTCGATGAAGTAGCCGAATGAAAAGCAAAATGGGTACCACTCCTGCACAATTTTTACACTCCATTCAAAAAACGAATTGCAGACAAAGATGTCGAACTGAAAAAAGAAGACCTCACCGTGATCGAAACACTCAAAATACCCTGTCCAAAATGCGGATCAGATCTGGTCAAAAAACTTAGTAAATTTGGATCATTTGCTTCGTGCAGTAAGTATCCAGAGTGCGAATTTGCAGGAAATATCACAGAAACAGGAGAGGTGACAGAACAAGAAGAGCAAAAAGATACTATTCTTGGAAAACATCCCGATACCAATGAAGAAATCCTCGCAAAAGATGGACCCTATGGACCATACGTACAAATGGGAACCACAACAGGAAAAGGGAAAAACAAGAAAAAAGCCAAAATGGTATCTATCATCCCACCTTTTTCAAAAGATACTCTCACACTCGACCAGGCTCTTCAGCTCCTCTCTCTTCCACGCATACTCGGACAAGACAAAGATGGTAACGAAATATCAGTAAACAATGGAAGATACGGACCCTATCTACAAAAACTCATCAGCAACAAAACAGACAAAGAGAAAAAAGACTTCCGCAGCATCCCAGCTGATGGAACCCTCTTTGCTATAGAACTGCAAGAGGCCCTCAAAATCCTTGCCCAACCAAAAACAAGAAGGAAAAAATAATAAACACTTTTCTATGCACAAATCTGAACTCCTCATGCCGGCAGGGTCTTTGACCAAAATGAAGACAGCTATCCTTTATGGTGCCGATGCTCTCTATGCAGGAACACCCAGTTTCTGCCTTCGAACCAAATCAGATTTTGGTATTGAAGAACTGATGGAATGAATTCGTATTGCTCACCAAAATGGAGTGCGTGTATATCTTACGCTCAATATATATAGTCATAATAACGATATAGACAAACTTCCAGAATTTGTAACAGCCCTCAGACAAACCAAACCTGATGGGATTATCATTGCTGACCCTGGGGTATTTCAATACATCAAAGAACAGGACCTCGGAATTCCTTTACATATATCTACCCAAGCCAATGTATGTAGTAGTCTTACAGTAGACTATTGGAAAAAACAAGGTGCAGAGTTGGTAGTCCTTGCTCGAGAAGTACCATTTGCTGATTTTGTTCAAATACGGAAAGATCATCCTGATATCCGACTCGAAGCATTTATGCATGGAGCTATGTGTATGGCACATTCTGGACGATGCCTGCTTTCTAATTTCATGTCCGACCGCGGAGCCAACCAAGGAAACTGTGCACAGAGCTGTCGCTGGAACTACAAAGTACACATTCGTCTCAAAGATGGAAGTATAGAAGAACTCGAAATCAACGAAAACAACCAAGATCTGGTACAGTTTTTCTTGGAAGAAGAATTCCGTCCAGGAGAATATATGGAAATCACCGAAGATAAAATGGGAACCTATATCATGAATGCCAAAGACCTCTGCCTGATGCCCGTACTTTGAGAATATCTGGAAGCACAAATGGATAGTCTCAAGATAGAAGGTCGTAACAAAACCCAATACTACGCTGCTATCACAGCTCGCTGCTACCGCCATGCAATCGATGAGTGGTACAAACTCAAAGAGCAAGGAAAAGAAGACCAGTTTAATCCTGGAAAGTATATGAATGAGCTCCACACACTCCAAAGCCGTGGATACACTATGGGATTTCATGGAGGAATGCTCACCCCTCTGGCTCACAACTATGACAATGCCAAATCTGTTGCGCATTTTGAGTTTGCTGGATGGATCCGGGGGTGGGATGGAGACGACATCATCTTCGAACTCAAAAACCAGCTTAAACCACGTGATGCCATCGAATTTGTATCTCCGTACCAGTGGCAACCTATCCGTATTCGTCTTGATCAGTACACAGACAGTGTCACAGGAGACATTACAGAAAAAGTCTCTGCCGGTCAGAAAAAAGCGATCCGTATCCCTGCATCTGCTTTTGCGCTGTATACTCCAGAAGATATCAAAAAACTCCTTCCAAGCTACACAGTAGCCAGAAAAGAATGCCCTGTTTCTGCAGAAGACAAAGCTCGCCTACTGCTCGATATAGAATCTCAAAAACTTGAGATAAAAGAGTACAATACCAGTAGAAACGTTGCATGCAACGTCTCTACAAACAACGATGATATTTCTCCCGACTACCAAAAATACCTCGATCTCAAAAAACAAGTAGGAGATATGCAACCAAAAAAACTCGGACCAGGAGAAAAGAAAAAAGCCCCAAAGATGGATGACTGTTGTGGGAAAGGATGTAACGGATGTAGAATATTCCAATACGATCCAAAATATGAAAAAGCAAGAGAAGAACTCAAAAAACAAGATGGGAATAGGCTCAAAGAACGAGCAGTAGAATAACCCAATATAAAAAGTAGAGACGCGATTAATCGCGTCTCTACTTTTTTGTGTTTCTTTTTCTCTAGAAATCTTTCAACTCTTTGATAGTATCACTCGCATCAAATGTTGATTTTGGTGGTTGTGTTGGGTGCGATTCTCGTTTGTCTGAATACTCTCCTTGTGCTTTTTCTTCTGCTTGTGTGGTTTCTATTTCTCCCTCTGCAGGTTTTTTAATCGAGAATTTTGATTTTTTTTCAAAATGCTTCGACTCTTTCTTTTCTTCTTTCTGAGGAACTCCCTCTTCTTTTTGAGGTTTCTCTATCAGAGCCTTACGAGAAAGAGACACTTTATCTCCTTTGATCTCGATAACTTTATATTCGACCTGATCACCTACAGTAAGCACATCGGACACATTATTTGTTCGCTCATGTGCGATCTCAGAAATATGCAAAAGACCATCTTTTCCTGGAACTATTTGTACAAAAGCACCAAAATCAGAAACACGAGTAACCGGTCCAGAAAGAACATCTCCTACTTTTGGCTGATACGTCAGAGCTTCGATCTGAGCAGTTGCTGCTTTTGCTCCTTCCCCATCGGTAGAAGTGATAATAACCAAACCATCATCTTCGATATCGATAGTCACCCCGGTTTCTTCGATGATTTTTTGAATAGTTTCTCCCCCTTTTCCAATCACCACACGAATCATATCTGGATCGATCTTGAACGAAGTAATACGTGGCGCAAGAGGAGACATTTCTCTGCGAGGAGAAACAATAGCTTCTTTCATCGAATCCATTACCTGTATACGACCTGTATATGCACGATCGAGTGCTTCACGGAAAATATTATCCGATAGCCCTTGTACTTTGATATCCATCTGAATAGCGGTAATCCCCTCTGGTGTCCCCGCTACTTTAAAATCCATATCTCCACCAAAATCCTCTTCATCCTGCAGATCTGTAAGGATCTCGTACTGACCATCATCTCCGATCATCAGACCCATAGCAATCCCCGATACCGGAGCTGCAATAGGTACTCCTGCCGCCATCAGAGAAAGTGTCGATCCACAAGTAGCAGCCATAGAAGACGAACCATTCGAAGAAAGAATCTCTGATACCACACGAAGTGTATAAGGAAAATCTTCTTTACTTGGAAGTACTGGCTCGAGAGCACGTTCGGCTAAAGCTCCATGTCCCACTTCACGATTCCCTGTAAACAGACGAGCATTCACTTCTCCTACCGAATACGGAGGAAAGTTATAATGATGCATATAGCGTTTTTTCCATTCTGGCTCCAGGTTATCGATGGTTTGAGCATCACCAGGAGATCCAACCGTCACTACAGAAAGACACTGTGTTTCCCCTCGAGTAAAGAGTCCAGACCCATGTGTATGTGGAACAGTATCTACTTCTGTCAGGATCGGACGGATTTCATCCAATTTACGTCCATGAATACGTTGTTTTTTCACAAGGATATTTTCACGAACGATAGATTTCCACACTTTATCTGCAGCATGATACATCAGTGGTTCGTATGCTTTGTCTTCTTCGGAAAGCGTCTCCAAGACAGTATCCACTGTTTCTTTTTTTATTTTCAAAATCTCTGTATAGCGTTCTACTTTCCCCGGTACAGCCAAGGCTTTCCAAAAACTATCACGAGATACTGACTCAACCTGTGTTCGGATTGATTCTGGCAGCGTTTCTGCTTCGGACACTTTCTTTTCTTTCCCTACCTCTACTACGACAGTCTCAATAAACGTTACCAGTTTTTGCGCTTCTTGTTTCCCTTTCATGATCGCATCGTACATGATGTCTTCGTTTACTTGGTTTGCCCCAGCTTCGATCATCACAATATCTTCTTTTCCAGTTGTTACTACCAGATCAAGAACTGACTCTTTCTTTTGTTCAAAGCTTGGATTGATCAGGAACTGACCATCAATCTGTCCTACACGAACGGTAGCAATCGGCCCTTGGAAAGGAATATCCGAAATACTCATAGCGATCCCTGCTGCCACAGCACTCACGATATCGTGTTCTTCTACATTATCATACGAAAGAACCGTACACATGATTTGCGTATCAAATGTGTATCCTTTTGGCATCAGAGGACGGATCCCACGATCGATCAGACGCTGGATAAGAATCTGTTCATCAGCTGGACGACCTTCTCGTTTGTTGAAACGAGATGATTTGATCTTTCCTGCCGCATAAAACTTAGGCATATAGTTGACCACGAGTGGCACAAAATCGATCCCTTTTCGCGGCTCACGACTCATAGTCGCGGTTGCCAAAATACTCGTGTTACCATAGGTCACTACAACCGAACCATTACATTGCTGTGCGAGCTTTCCTGTTTCGACTTTCAGAGTACGACCAGCAAACTCCATTTCCCAAGACTGAGGTTTGTAATTCAAATACATAAAAAAATGATAAATGATAATTTCTAATGTTTCACCTCAATAATGTAAGAAATCCAAGAGACAAGCTTGTAATACACAACCTCTTATCCATTGTCATCTCACACTATTATATGAGGCCCAAAGAGTATAGAGAAAAAAGCAAAAAGAAGAAAGAAAAATTTGAAAAAAGAAAAGAAACTGATATAATGAGATTAATAACATGTGGTTATAGAAAAACAGAAGCCTGGCAGGGCTTCTGTTTTTATTTTTATTACAGTACCAACAAACCTGTTAATACTCCTGCGAAATATGCAGAAAGAGCAATAAAAAAGATGAGTGTATAACCCATAACAACATGTGGTTATAGAGTCTACCAAAGTCCGAGACTCTAGAAGACCAGCCTAATATAATTAGACCTAAAAACATACTATAAGTTTTAATAGAAAGAGACAAACAGAAAAATTTGTCAGTAGTAAATAATCCCAGTATACTGTTTACCAACTATTTTCAAGACTCCACACACTTTTTTATGCTTCAAAATACACTTTCATTTTTTACGGTACTTTCTCTTGTTTTCACAAGCAATATAGCCCTAGCAAACGACAACCCATGGGATAGCTGGGAAGATTTTGTGCCAGAAGAATCTCTTATAACAGAAGATAATTCTTCCTCTATTTCAAATACAGATGTATCAGAAGAAAAAGATACTTTTTTCTCGTACTTCAAAGTGCGCAATGCTGCTACTATCACCGAACACCCTTCTCTCAACTGGGAAGATAGCATGTGGACGGCTATCAAAGTAAGCTATGACAAAGGACCCCATGAAGTACTCCCAAAAGAAAATTATGAAATTCGTGTATACCTCGAACCAAAAACAGGATCTCTGTACTTTAGCCCACAATACAATAGTGAGATGATCGCTCACCACGACATATCACAAAGATCTCCCTATGTAGACAACAGTGATTTTCGACTGGCCAGTAACGATGAAAACCAATGGAGTAAAAACGACAGCAACTATATTGTTCTGATCCCTACAGAAGATATACAAAGAGGAAGCCCAAAAACAGTACTATTCCGATATACCGCTCCCTCACAAGAAGATTTTGATGCAAGTATACTCAGCACACAGATCACTGCTCGCATCTGGACCAAGAACCTCGATGAAAAAGGAGAATATACAGACAACAAAAAAACAACCAACTTCGAAATTAAAAACCAAAGAAATAGTATATCTATAGATGGAAATATCAGTCTCCCAGAAAGAAATTTTTTCATAGTACCCAATACAGAAGAATCTACAAAGGTTGAAAGTATAAACGCTCGCCTCAAAAATAATAGAAAATTTATACAGCAAGATCTGACTATTAAAGGGTATATTACTAATGATGTCATCCAAAATACAGAAAATTATTTCTACCAAACACTTGCAACACAAACAGGGGTAAGTATTGATACATTTCAGTATAAAAATATCGAATTTGCATTCACTCCAAAACTGCTCGATCATATCAATCAGCAGCAGTATTTCCTCACGCTGGGAGTATTTGATCAGTCTGACAATAAAATAGATGAAGTTACTCTTCCTTTTGAAGTACGCAGAGACACCGTGCATCTTCAGACTGACTGGGTTTCATTTTATCAGTATCCTGATTACATCCGAGGAACTATCCGCACACACAACAAAGGAGCCCGATCGATCAACGATTACTCATGACAGATCTATCTATGTACTACCAATTTTTGTAAATGTACAGGAGATACACTTGATAGTTTCAATATCACAAGTATGAGCACATCGAGCAACCTACTGCACTCATTCCGTTTGCCAATATCACACGACAACTACCAGTCTATAGCAGTACAATACTCAGGAAACCATCAATCATTTTGCCACAGTACCCAGCTCGACCCTGCTCTTTGGCTCAATGCTCCGCTCAAACGCATCAAAGATGGTGATTTTACTATAGAAGCAACCCCTCTTTCTCTCAGTAAAGTTGCAAACACACCTCTTTCATGGAAGTTCGATTTCAAAGATACAATAGGAAATGCAACAGATATACATAAACTCCAAGCAGATATTTCGATCAAAGGATGAGCAGACCAAGAATTTGTACTCATAGATAGAAACCTCAGTCTATCGAACGCATCACAGACGAGCCTCTCTCACAAAAATATCGTACCTCGTTGGAAATCACTCAACACAGCAGAGACAGATGAGTTCATTCTCAAAACAGACCTGCATGACAAATACGGACCAATCACAAGCAAAGAGTTTTCTTTCATCGCAAGCAAACCCGACCTCCCTTTTTCTATCAAACAAACAGTCAATCAATCGTGGACACTCGGGCAAGATATTCCCGTAGAATTTTCTGTTGGATACAACAAGAGCTCAGTAGAGAACTACCAAGAATTGTTTTACCAAACAGACCTGATCTGTGGAGACAAACAAAAAACAGTCATAGAAAAAACACAGATAGACAAAGCAAAAGTGATGAGCCATGGCTACCTACACTGGGAAAACACTATCAAAAACCCACTCACCATTGCACAAGATAACTGTTCCCTGACTACTTCTCTCTTTTTCAATGACCAGCACTCTATTTTAAAAGAAACTGATACAACGAATAATATAAATATTCAGAATTTTTAATGACTGCTCAATCTTTCATATTCGATAGCTACCATTTTGATTGGAATAGTGGAGAACTTTCTCTCCGCTATTCTTTTGATGATCAAGAATTTTTCACAGAGAAGATCCTCTTCGATCCAGAAAAGATCACCCAGCAAGCAAAAGAAAACAAAAAATCTATCGAACAGATTATGTTCCATTTGCATCTGATAGCAGGGGTCAGCTACTACAAATCTCTCTGTCCCAAGAATATAGAAATACGATCTAGTGAACTAACAGAAAAACAAGCACAGTTCTGGAATACCGTGTATACCAAAGGCTTGGGGGAATTTTTTTATGAAAACCAAATAGATTTTCGTGGGCTCATCAACTTCCCTTATTCAGATACAGCACCAATAAGATCTCTCGGCTACGCTCGAGATGACGATACAGAAAAAAAATCACTCCTTGGTGTCGGAGGAGGAAAAGATACCATCGTTTCAGCAAAAAAAATGGAAGAATCTGGAAAAAACTTTGATTTTATCTGTATTGGAAAGATACACCCTTCCAAACAAGCAACCGCAGATCAATTCAAAAAGAATATCATACAAATACAAAGACAAATAGACCCGAAGCTTATCGAATGGAACACAAAAGAAAATGTGCTCAATGGACATGTGCCTATCACCGCGATCAACACATTCATGACTCTCGTCGCTGGATACCTCTATGGGCACAATGAAAGCATCTATGCTCTGGAAAGCTCAGCGGATGAAGGAAACCTGATATTTTGTGACATGGAAATAAACCACCAATGGAGCAAAAGTTCGGAGTTTGAACAATTATTCAACAATTACACAAAAAATCTTGGTCTTGATTTTCAATTCTCAAGTAATCTTCGCAAATGGAATGAACTACGTATTGTAAAAGAATTTGCTCAATATTCAGAATTTTTTCCTATTGTGACCAGTTGCAACAAAAACTTTACCCTCGAAGGCACATCTCCAGAAAATCGCTGGTGTGGGAAATGTGGGAAATGTGAATTTGTTTTTGCGCTGTTCTCTGCGTATATCCCCAAAGCACAAATGCTCGAGATATTTGGAAGAAACTTCTACGAAGACTATACCAGTATTCCTACATTCAATGCCCTCCTGGGACTCGAAGGAAACAAACCTTTTGAATGTGTAGGAACACAAAAAGAAATGAGACAAGCGATGTCGCTTGCCTCACAGTCTCGCCAGTATGATCTCGATCCAGTTATGCTGATGTTTCAACGGGATGTAATACAAGCTGATCACCTTTCTTCTTGAAAGTAATAGTTCCGGTAAAATCATCATGCCCCAGAAGATAATCTACTACTTTTGCCTCGATCTTATCCTGTACTTCTCGACGGATCTGACGAGCTCCAAACTCTGGGCGAAACCCTTCTTTGGCTATATACTCAATCACCGATGGAGAATACTCTATACGAATATCACGTTTTTGCAGACGTTTTTGCAGTTTAGAAATCTCCAATTTGGTGATTTTTTTGATAGTAGAAAGATCCAACGGATTGAACACAATCGTGTTATCTATACGATTGAGAAACTCTGGCGTAAAGATATTTTTGATCTCCTCTATCACTTTTTCTTTTTGTTGGTCAAAATCATGTTCCGCCTCAATCTTTTCTTTTTTATCGAGTGCAAAACCAATAGGACCTGCTTTTTCTGTAAGGGCATCCACTCCCACATTCGAAGTCATGACAATCATACAGTTACGAAAATCTACTTTACGATTATGGTTATCGGTAAGGTGCCCATCTTCAAGTATCTGCAAAAGGATATTGAGCACATCTCCATGTGCTTTTTCTAGTTCATCAAACAGGATCAGTGAATAAGGTTGTTTACGAACAGATTCTGTCAGGCGACCTCCTTCTTCATACCCAACATACCCAGCTGGAGAACCAATCAGGTTATTTACTGAGTTTTCTTCCATATACTCTGACATATCAAAACGCAGGAGTGATTTTTCATCTGGGTAATAATATTCTGTCAGGCGACGTACCATTTCTGTCTTCCCAACTCCCGTAGGCCCCAGGAATAAGAATGAACCAATCGGACGAGTCTCATCCTGAAGTCCCAGACGCTGACGCTTGATAGCATAGATCAATTTATCTATTCCTTCATCCTGACCAATCACGGTTGTTTTGAGCTTTTTCTCAACATCAGAAAGATCGATTTTATGCCCCACTTCGAGATTTTCTACTGGGATCTTTGTAAGTTTTGACAAAGTAAGAATCACATCCGATGCATTCATACGGATTTTTGGCATTTTTTCGAGTTCTTGTGATTCTATTTTTGCAATCTTTTCCAAGATTTCTTTTTCCTGATTCCGAAAGTTTACCGCTTGTTCCATTTGTTTATCCGCAATTGCTTTTTCTTTTTGCTCAATAATCTTTGGCAAACGACGACGGAGTTTACTCACTTCCAATATCTCTGGTGACTGACGCATACCAATACGAGCTGCGGTTTCATCCAAAAGATCAATCGCTTTATCTGGAAGAAATTTTTCACGCATATAACGGGCCGAAAGATCCACTGCCAAATTAATAGCTTTCTGATCGATCTCAATCTGATGAAAACGAGATACTGATTCGGAAATAGTATGCATCATTTGCTTAGCTACTTTTGAAGATGGTTCATCCACAATCACTTTTTGAAAACGACGTTCGAGAGCCGAGTCTTTTTCGATATACTGTACATACTCATCGAACGTTGTCGCCCCGATGAGACGAAGCTCCCCACGAGCCAAAGCTGGCTTGAGAATATTTGCCGCATCCAAAGAACCAGCCGTAGACCCCGCCCCGATCAATGTATGTATCTCATCGATGAAAAGAATAATTTCATTTTCTTCTGAACTCGCCTCACGCATGATAGCCTGCAAACGTTCTTCAAACTCGCCTCGATATTTGGTCCCCGCAATCAGCGCATTAAGATCGAGCACCAGCACTTTCTTATCACGCAAGGCAAATGGCACATCTCCCGAAGCAATACGCCCCGACAGACCTTCAACCAAAGCTGTTTTCCCTACTCCTGGTTCTCCTACCAATGTTGGATTATTCTTGCTTCGACGATTCAAGATAGTAATCATACGTTCGATCTCACGATCGCGTCCAACAATAGTATCCAGTTTTCCTTCTCTCGCTTTGCGCGTTAGGTCAGTGGTAAAATAATCCAAATATGGTGTTTTAGAATCAGAGTCTGTATCTGGACCATCTTTTTTCTTTCCTCCCCCCAGCTGCTGCATAAGCTCTTCTGCATTTCATCCTCCAACCAAGCGCACTTCTGTATTTTCTCCCCCAAGCATTTTGATCATATTATCCAAAACTCCTGGAACGGAACTCTGTGTGTTTTTGATATCTCCAAATAGTTTTAGGTACTTCGAAAGAAGATCATCCATATTTACTTTAAGATCTTTGAGTATTTTGACAGCATTACATGTCTCATAACGCAAAATCGCAAGGATAATATGCTCCGTACCAATGTAGTTGGTATTGAACTCCTCTGCAATCTCATATATCAACTCAAGAATAGCCAA
>JAYELJ010000033.1:0-4704 GCA_034717395.1 Patescibacteria group bacterium | reverse complement strand
AAAAAAAATATCGCAAGAAAGAAAAGATATGCTCCAGAGTATGTTCTCTCAGAAAAAACAAACAGATGGGTATAGAGCTCCCAAACTGTGTGTTTTTGTAGTAGGAAAAGATCCTTCTTCCCAAGTATATGTGAGTCATAAGATAAAAAGCTGTGATCAGGTTGGGATGCAAGGAGAAGTATGTGTTTTTGATGAGCATATATCTCAGCAGGAGTTGCTCGCAGCTATACAACAAAAGAATCGGGATAGTTCGGTGGATGCTATTATTGTGCAGCTCCCACTCCCAGATCATATAGATACACAAGCGGTGATCCAATCGGTAGCTGTGGATAAAGATGTAGATGGGTTTGTGAGAAATACCAAATATACTCCTGCTACTGCACGAGGAGTAATGACTTTGCTTGAGTCATATAATATATCATTAGAAAACAAAAACATTGTTGTTCTTGGGTATGGACAGACAGCGGGAAAGCCCATAACCCAGCTTTTATTGGATCAGGGAGCTACGGTTACTAGCTGTAATGCTTCTACTCCAGATATTTCTGTGTATACCCAGCAGGCTGATATTTTGATATCCGCAGTAGGAGTTCCAAATCTGGTTACGGGAGATATGGTACAAGAAGGAGTGGTAGTGGTGGATATAGGTATTACGAGAAATAGTGAAGGAAAACTTTCTGGTGATATAGAATTCGAATCTGTATCAAAAAAAGCATCATATATAACCCCTGTTCCGGGTGGGGTGGGTCCTATGACCGTATCGAGTTTACTAGAGAATATAGTACAGGCTTGGGAAAGATAGGTTGCGTATCAATCTTCTGTGACAAAACAGAAATCCGCATGGTCTATACCATGCGGATATTGTTCTTTCTTATTAAAGAGGAACAATGTGAAAAGTCTTTCCAAGTACTCCAAATAAGAACATAGAGAAAAAGATAATCAATATACTGGCTAAAAATAGCTTCAAACCAACATTATGATCGGTTGTTGTATATTGTTCTTTCTCTTTCATGTCGCAGCTCGTGTTCTGTGGGATAATAGGAAAGAAGGGTTGTGTTTCGTCGAAAATATTTCTTAGCTTCATAGTAATCGTCTCCTGTGTTTTATATGTATTTCTCATTTACAGAATCTAGTATAGCAAAAATTATTGTGATTTTCAATGCGCGCATTATTTCCTTGTAGATATTTTTTTGTAGATATCGAGAGTTTCTTGTGCCATTTTTTCCCAAGAGAACGTTTGCACATGATATATTCCATTCTTTATCAGTTTTTTTCTTGTCTCTGGCTCATCGATGATTTGTTGCATACGGTTGGCTATTTCAATAGTGTTGTGAGGGTCAAAGTATAAAGCGTTGTCTGCTCCAGTGATCTCGGGTATACAGCTGGTATTGGATGCTATGACTGGGGTGTGGCATCTCATAGCTTCGAGAGGAGGGAGTCCAAAACCTTCATAAAAACTCGGGAATACATAGCACAGGGCTCCATTGTAGAGAGCGATGAGGTCTTCTTCTGGCACAATCCCTGGGAGGATGATAGAATCTTCTAGTTTGTGATGAGCAATAGCCTCGAGCACTTCTGGGTAATAAGGGTCTTCTTTCCCTGTCATAACTAGTTTGTATCCTGGATTATTTTTTACTATTTCTGCAAAGGCATGGATCATACCCACTACATTTTTGTGATCTCTCCAGACACCAGTGTATAGGAAATATTGTTCTGGCTGGAGGTTATATTTTTCTAAATGTGCTTGAACGGTTGTCTCAGAAAGAACAGTAAATTCTTCTCCAACACTTTCATAGATGACTGATATTTTTTCTTCTGGAGATCCTTTGAGCTCTACAATATCTTTTTTTGTATTTTGTGATACAGCAATAATATGAGTGGCTTTGCTCAGTGCTGCACGAACAGTCGCGTGGTACCCGAGCCTGTGATACCATTTGGTCATTTTCTTTCCTGGGAATTTACTCAGAGTCAGGTCATGAATGGTTACAATGCTTTTCTTGGGATACAGAATAGGCGAGTTAAAATGTGTGAAATGCATGAGATCGAGTTTCTCTTTCATAATCTCTTTGAGAAATATGGTCTGTTCTTTGAGAGAGTAGTATCCTGCTTCGCTACACACCTTCTTAACACGGTCATTAGGTGGGGTAAAAGAATCATATTGTTCTTTATTGAGAAAGAGTACGTATTCATTTTCTGTATCGAGTCGGAATAGGTTGTCTGTAAGTTCTTTTACATAGCGACCAATACCAGTAAAAGCCGGAGAATACATGCGAGCATCAATACCAATTTTCATAATAATAGATATATATTAAAGTACAGAAAGTATCATTATAATCTAGGATATATGATAGAGGGAAATGAAACAAGAAAATTGCTTTTTTCTTGCGTTTTATCAGCAAATAAGTACAATATCCGTACCCGATTTGATCGGATTTTATTTATTTTTGCCTGTTGTTCTTAAAGAGTCTCCTGCCTATTTATTATAGGTTCCTGGCTTCTGAATACCAAAAGTATTGTATTTCAGTACTTGTTTCTCTCTGAGAAATTCTCGTGTGTTCTCGGAATATACAGATCTAACCTAAGGAAAACTATGAAAATTTCTGTAAAAGAAATGCTAGATGCTGGTCTCCACTTTGGACACCGTACACAAAAATGGAATCCTAAAATGGCTCCATACATCTACACAAAACGTGCTGGAATCCATATCTTTGATCTGCAAAAAACAGCTCAAGAAATGGTAAAAACATTGAACTTTTTGTATTCGGCTTCTGCTCAAGGTCGTGAAATCTTGTTTGTTTCTACAAAGCTTCAAACAGAAAAAATGATCGTAGATATTGCTGAAAAAACAAATAGTCACTATGTAAATAACCGTTGGCTTGGTGGTCTTCTTACAAACTTTGATACAATCAAACATCGTATCAAATACTATAAAGATCTTAAAAAACTACTTTCTTCTGATGCGATTACAAAATATCGTAAAAAAGAACAAGTAATGAAACAGAAAGAACTTGAAAAACTAGATGCAAATCTTTGTGGTCTTTCTGAGCTACGTCGTCTTCCAGATGTTCTTGTTGTAATTGATATGGTTCGTGATAATATTGCTATTCGTGAAGCAAAACGCCTTGGTATAACTGTGGTTGCTATTGCTGATTCGAATGCAAATCCGGACGATGCTGATTATATCATTCCAGCGAATGATGATGCTATGGGGTCGCTTCAATATATCTTTGGTAAAATGCAAGAAGTGATGGCTGCAGGACAAAAAAATGCACCGAAAAAAGAATCTTCTGACGCAGCTCCTTCTAAAAAAGCAGCACCAAAAAAGAAAATCACAGTAACGAAAAAAGATGTTGCAGAAAAAGGAGATGCATAGAATATAAGATTTAATATTCCTCATTCTACTTATCATGTCTATACAACGTCTTGATAAATCCAATGATAGTAACGATATAGATATAAAGAAAACAGAAGAAAAACCTTTGAACAAATACTCTCAACAAGAGAAGGCAATAGCTTCTCTTGCATATATAGGGCCATTATTTGTTGTTCCTTTCTTTGTTGGTCAGCAAACAGAGTTTACTCAGTTTCATGGTCAGCAAGGATTCAAAGTCTTTCTTGTTGAATCTTTACTTATTGTTACTTCTTGGTTTCCTGTGATAGGTCCTCTTGCTTGGTATCTCAATATCATGTTATTCCTTGCAGCAGCAGGTTATGGGATATTCTCTGTTTGGAAAGAAGAACAGAGACAGCTTCCTTATTTGGATCAGATCAATATTTAATACTCAATAATATTCATTCTTTTTATGTCATTTACAGCAAAAGATGTAATGGAGCTTCGTGCTCAAACTGGAGCGGCTCTTATGGCTGCTAAAAAAGCACTTGTAGAAACAGCTGGAGATATGGATGCTGCTATTGACCTTCTTCGTAAATCTGGAGAAGCAAAAGCTGCTAAAAAAGCTGATCGTGCTACTTCAGAAGGAGCTATTAAAATGATAGTTGCTGATGATAATTCAAAAGCTGCAATAGCTTCAATTCTTTGTGAAACTGATTTCGTTGCTCGTAATGATGACTTTCAAGCACTTCTTACTGATCTTGCTCAAACAGCACTTGAAAAAGGAGCGGAAGCAGCAAAAGCTGAGCTTGAACCAAAAATTACAGCTGCTATTGTAACTATTGGTGAAAATATGCAGATTGGTGATGTTATTGTTCTTGAAGGAGAATATGTAAATGGATATATCCATGGAAATGCTAAATCAGCAGCTCTTGTATCTCTTTCTGCTTCAAACGAAGAAGTAGCTCGTAATGTTGCTATGCATGTTGTAGCAATGTCTCCAAAATATCTTGATGCATCAGAAGTATCTGCGGCAGATGTAGCAAAAGAAAAAGAGATTTGGAAAGCACAACTTCTTGAAGAAGGAAAACCAGAAAATATTATTGATAATATTATGGCTGGGAAAGAGAAAAAATATGCTGCAGAATCAGCTCTCAACGAACAACCATTCGTTATGGATCCTTCGACAGCAGTAAAAGACTATGCAAATAATACTGTTGCTGCATTCACAATGCTTACAGTGTAAGTTTGAATATTTCAATAATACACTTGTCATCCTGAATTTAGTTCAGGATCTAAAACATCTCTCGACAAGGGAGGTGTTTTTTATTTGTGGAAAACATATAAATAAAACCCCTTTTAAAAACAAAGGAATA
>JAYELJ010000032.1:0-4731 GCA_034717395.1 Patescibacteria group bacterium | reverse complement strand
TCAAAATAAGTGAGCTAGTCAGTCAGAAGAGTATATCCATGAAGAATGTTGCATATTGAATTGTCTCTATTGTGCGGGAAAACAAAAAAAAAGACAATCCATATGGACTGTCTTTTTAAAAATTGATTAACGAACTGAATCTTTCAGTTGTTTACCAGCTTTGAAGTGTGGTGTTTTCATTGCAGGAATTTGAATTTTTTGTGAAGGGTTTTGTGGGTTAACACCTGTACGTGCAGCACGTTGAGATACAGAGAATGTTCCAAAACCTGTGATAGTTACTTTACCACCTTTTGTAAGTTCTGTAGTAATTGCAGAAATTACAGCTTCAAGAGCAGCAGAAGCAGCAGTTTTTGTAAGGTTTGCAGAAGCTGCAATAGCAGCAACAAGATCAGCTTTAGTCATACGATTAAAGTGGGTTAGAAATAAAAACTATTTCGATAGTATCAATCGCAGGAGGCTTTTGCAAGACTTTTTTGTTTTTTTTCTCTTTTATAGGCCCTTTACTCTTGTTTTGTATAAGTTTTTGTTATAAAAATGCCTTTTACTAGCTATTTTCTTGAAATTATATTTGAATTATAACCAAGAAAGATATAGTATGGAGAGGATAATTGTTATTTATTTAATTCCCGATCTGTATGTTTCGTCGTAGTTTGTTTATTGCTTTTGTTCTCTTGTTTACTGCTGTTTTTTCGCTTCCATCACATATGGTTTCGGGACTTTTTTGAGAGGATTCTTACCTTTCGAGTCTTTCTATCCATAAAGGATTAGACCTTGTAGGGGGAGCTCAGCTTGAATATTCTATTGATCTTACAGAGGTTGCTCCAGAAGATCATTTAGAGATTGTTTCTGGTATCAAGAATGTAATAGACAATCGAGTAAATGGAATGGGTCTAGTAGAGCCAAATGTATATACAGCAAAAGTAGGAGAAAACTTTCATGTGTTTGTAGAGCTTCCTGAAATTGAAGACCTCAATGAAGCCATTGCTCTTGTAGGAAAAACGGTTTCTCTTCAATTTAAAGAAGAAAAACTAGCATATTCTGCTGAGGAGCTTCAAGAGATACAGGCTATCAATCAGCGTATAGAAAATAAAGCTACGGAAGCTCTTGCTTCTCTTGATTCTGGTTCGTCATTTGATGATATTCAAGCGCAATATTCAAGTCTTCCAGTAAGTGAATCACAACAAGTGTTTTTTCAGTCAGACAATCCATCTGCTGCAGAAGTTCTCGATGTATTGCAACCAGGGAGTTATACCGATCTTGTATCATCTCCATCAGAGATCGTGATATACAAACTGATCTCTTCAGAAGTTTCGCAAAGACCAGTGCTTTCTTCAGAAATGAATTCAGATGGAGGAGAGTCGGAGGCTGTCATGAAAGAAGAACAACTCTATACAGTAGATCGTATTGTATTTCCTCTGAAGCCAAACTATCCACAAGGAGGGTTTGCCGAAACAGAACTTACAGGAAAATATTTTCGTCATGCAGATGTGGTTTTAGATAATATTGGAAAACCTATCGTACAGATATCTTTTGATGAAGTAGGAGCGCAACTTTTTGCCGAGATTACCGAACGTAATATCAACCGTCCGGTTGCTATCTATCTGGATGGAGAAATGATTTCTTCTCCAACAGTACAAGCGGTTATCTCAGATGGAGTAGCAGTAATTACAGGACGATTTGATCTTACAGAAGCAAAAGAACTCGCAATGCAAATGAATACCGGTGCTATACCAGCTCCTGTGAAACTGGTATCTCAACAAAAGATTGGGGCATCACTGGGAAATGATTCATGGGAACGTGGTATTCTGGCAGGATTTCTTGGATTTATTTTGCTCTGTGTCTATATGATTTGGTACTATCGTTTTTCGGGACTGCTTGCTTCATTAGCTCTTACTTTGTATGCACTCATTGTATACGCTATATTTAAAATCTTTGGTCTCACTATTTCTCTTGCAGGGATTGCTGGTTTTATCCTTTCTATTGGTATGGCAGTAGATGCAAATATTCTGATTTTTGAACGTATCAAAGAAGAATTACGAGAAGGTCGTAGTATGAAAGAATCTTTAGAGATTGGGTTTAGTCGTGCTTGGTCATCGATCCGAGATTCAAATTCATCATCTTTGATTACTTGTGCGATTTTGTTTATCTTTGCGAGTGGTATGATTCGTGGTTTTGCAGTAACTCTTGCTATCGGTATTGTTGTTTCAATATTCACAGCAGTCACTCTGACTCGTAATTTACTCTATCTTTGGATCGCTTCTGTGGGAGCAAAAGGAGGGGATATGTTTATTGGAAAAATAAATAAATAGGATCTATAAAAAGAAATTTGTACTTCTCTCTACTACAAAAAACACCTCACATGAGGTGTTTTTTGTAGTATACTTTACTCTTTGATTTCCCAATAGTTTCTACGATGTAGTTTTCCAGGTATAAAAAACCCAGCTGCTTTGATATGCCCCCCACCACCAAAGATTTTGGCAATGTTGGAAAGATTTACATCATCTCGTTGTGTACGCATGGATATCTTGACTCAGCCAAATTTTTCATAGGCAAATACTACAAATTTGGCATCGTTCACCGAGTTGAGCATAGATATCACTCCTGCGAGATCTTCTGGTGTTGCTCATGCCTGATCAAGTTCTTCTTGTGTTATTCCAGAAAAAAGGATTCCGTGTTTATTTTGGTAGCTTCGGTCAAGTACCAGTCCCCAGAGTTTGAGTTGGACGATAGGTTTGGTTTGAAAAATATGTTTACTGATAGATCGCTGATCTGCTCCAAGATCTGTCAGTACTCCAGAAAGACTCCATACTTCTTGTGTAGTATTGTGCATGAATCCACCAGTATCGGTATATATAGATGTCAGAAGACACGTTGCTATATCACTCTCAATATCTATCTGCATATGTCTCAGTAGGTGATACACAATGATAGCTGTAGCGGGGCTTTGTGTATCTAGTAGCATATCATCGCAGTGTAGATCTTTACTTATTTGGTGATGATCTATCACTATTTTATTCGGAATATTTGCTTCTATATGAGGGTGTTTCTTTTCAAATCCTGTACGGTAGATTTCAGAATGATCTATATACACAAACGTATCAAAATCAGTTTCTTGGAAATCATCAACTATCTGATCTGTTTTGGGCATATATCCAAATACAGAGCCAATTTCTTCATCCGTTGAGGCAATAGTATATTTCTTTCCTATCTGATCAAGAGCAAGACCGAGTGCCAAAGCTGATCCCAGGGTATCTCCATCCATTCCTTTGTGGGGAAGTATAAGAATATTTTTTGCATTTTGTAGTCGTTGACTTACTTGCTCATATTTTGTCTGGTCGATATGTACTTGGTAATCGTAGGGCAAAGAGCGAGAAAATTAATATAAATGGATTTTGTAGCTTCTTGTTATTATAATCGGAATTGTATTTCTTTGCAAGTATATATATCTGATTTTTTCTTATTTTTCTGCTATAATGATATGAAAAGTAAAAAATATCTTTTCTTCTACACAAAACAAAAATAAAAAAACTTATGAATAATAAGCAATCTCTCAAAGATATATCGCCCACTACACAGGCTATTTTACTCGCTATAGAGACAGTAGAGAGTACTCCAGAGATCATATCGCAAGAAAACACTTCTCCAGATACTCAAAATACCGATCTCAATAAAGACTCTTCAGAGAAAAAGAAATACTATACATCTGTGCCATCTTTTGTATTTCATGGGATAGCTTCTTTGGTATTGCTTTGTATGAGTATTCATTCAGCTTCTGCTGATTCTATTTTTGCAGCAGCACTATTTGATGTAGCAGAAGAAATATCAGTATGAGAAACAGATTCTGCATTAGTTCGTTTGGTAGACACGTATAATCAACCAGTAGAAGGAGAGTATTTTAAAATTATGACAGATACGGATGCGGTACTTGTAGATCAGAAAAGTTTTCGTACCAATAAGCATGGGGAAATGTTATTTGAGATTTCAAGAATACAAAATGGATCATATTGCATACAGATTGTTGACCCTATTTATGAAGAAGTATATGAAGAAAAATGTTTTCTGCAAAAATTAGATACAAAACGATCGATTACTTCTTTTTTGATGGCAGATTCGTTTTCTTCTGATGATACATTGCTTTCTGGGTCTGAAAAGGCATCTCAGCAACTTTCTGACTTTGATATGCGTAGTTTTCCAGAAGTAGTATATCGAGGAGAACCCGTCGGTATTGAAATAGCAGCATTGGATAGTGAGGGGAGTGTTCTATCGAATTATAATGGAAAAATTCATTTTTCTGTTATGGATCAAGAAGGAAATATTTTTGATGATGTATCTCTTCCCGCAGATACACGGTTTGCTCTTGCATCAAAAGGGGTTCAGAGTTTTGATCTTTCTATAAATTTTCACAAAGAAGGAGTGTATACTCTTGTGGTAAACGATGTAGAAAAACCAAGTGTGCAGACAGAAATAACAGATATCCGTGTTCAGACAAGACCTCTGTCTACTGATATGGATACCTCTTCAGAAAAACCAAGGATTTTATATCCAGAAGATGGGGTCGTTCTTTCTCAGACTGATATAGAAGTATATGGGGATAATATTACCCCCTATGCAGATGTGTTGATCTATGATGGACGTAAAAAAATAGCAGAGATCGAATCGGATAGAGGAGGAGAGTTTCGTTATATTTTTCAAGATATGAAAGAGTGAACACATGAACTCACCGCTATATAT
>JAYELJ010000031.1:0-4795 GCA_034717395.1 Patescibacteria group bacterium | reverse complement strand
CAGATGGGATAGAAACAAATAGATATAGGAGAATAAAGCGAAAGATATGTTTCATGGAATTTGAAATAAAAGTATAAGTTAGTAAGATCCGAGTATATGAATGTTTTTTGCAAATAATGAAAGTTCTTCAAGGGCTCATTGCGTATTTGGATCGTGTTCAGAAGCTTCTATATCGAGATAGAATAGGTAGTTGAAATTTTTTTCTGGACTTGGCCTACTTTCAATCTTATGAAGATTGATGTTTCTGGTAGCAAATGCCCCAAGACTTTTATATAAGGCAGAAGGAATATCCTGTGTTTCAAAAACTAATGATGTCTTTTTTCATTCTTTTGGATGAAGGCTGTTGTCTTTTGATACAAGAAGAAATCTCGTGCGATTTTCCATATCATCTTGAATATTTTCAGAGAGAATATCAAGGTTATATATTTCTCATGCCTTTTTTGAAGCTATTGCTGCGGTATGTGTTTGCGGGTTATTCGCAATGTTTTGTGCTGATCCTGCAGTATCATAAGCATGGATTCATTGTATATTGTGCTTATTCAAAAACTCTGTACATTGCATGACTGCTTGTTCATGAGAAAAAGCCTGTGTGATTTGATTGAAACTGGTGTTTTTCCCGAGGAGGTAGTGTCGAATAGGGTGGTAGTATTCAGCAAGAATTACTGGATGGTGGGTTACCATAAGGTCATAATTTCGATGAACTGTCCCAGCGTATGAGTTTTCTACTGGTATGCAACCAAAGCTTTCTATATCTCCTGATATTTTATCGAAGAGTTCATCAAAGCTTTGACAGGCGATATATTCGTGTTTTTGATTTTTATGAGGAGTATGCTGAGCAAAATATTCTGCTGCTTCGTGACTATAAGCGCCTGGTACTCCTTGGTAATAAATTTTCATATGTTTGTATAAGAAATTCTATAAGAATAGAAAAGCAGTAGCTATAGTATAGGATTTTCTAGAAAAATACAAATAAACAAGTACGGCTGCATTGCGATATTAAAAGGAATTGCCTACAATGTTACTAGATTGTTTTTTAAAGCATTGTTTTTTATGTTTGCTCTGTATCTATCTTCGCTTCTTACCATATCTCCAGTATTTATCCCTCTGTATAGTGTCCAGTTTGCTCTTGGTCCGATTCCAACAAATATCTGGGAGTGTATAGTAGCGCTTTTGTTTATAAGTACTGCATATGTTGTACACAAGAAATGAACTAGTATTACGGATATGTTTCGTATGCTTCGATGAGCCGCTTGGTTCTGGTTTGGATCTTTGCTTATATTGTTTTCGGGAATATCTCTTCTGTGGACATCTGATGTGATGGTAGCCTTGGGTATTATTAAGAGTTGGATGGTGGTGTCAATGATATATCTCATAACACTGACGGTAGGAAAAAAAATGATTGATAGGTCAAAGTTGATAAAAGCATTTGTGTTTTCTGGGCTTATATATGCGCTAACAGGATTATTCCAGTTTATTGGTCTGACAGAAATAGTAACATTGGATGGGCGGATTTCAGGTTTCTTAGGTTCCGCGAATTATTTGGCTATGTACTTGTTACCACTTATTCTTCTCTCTGCGAGCTATTGGATGTATGATTTCTTTATTACCAAGGCTCGAAGTACATATATGTGGAATGAACTGGTGGTGGTGCTTGCAATGATTTTTGTATTGGGACTCACCGTTTCATATAATGCATTTCTTGCGCTTCTATTTGCGGGTGTTTATCTGATCTTTCGTTTACGACTCGTACAGGCAGCACTTGTTTTTGTCTCTATTTTTATAGTGTTTTTGGTCACACAATTGGGGAGTGAAAAGCTCATGCAAGCATTTGAGTTCGATGATCGAAGCAGTAGTTCGGTTCGTACAGAAGTGTATGAGGTCACAGGACAATTGATCTCTGAGAGACCACTCACAGGATATGGCTTGGGATCGTATGAATCGGTATATTTGCAGCAGGCTCCTCGCATACTAGAAAAGGCTCCTATGGAATGGGTGATGATTCATCCACACAATACCTTTCTTTCGTTTTTCTACCAGCTTGGGATATTTGGTGCGGTCTGGTTTGTGATTTTGCTTCTTTTTTATTGGGCCAAATTACAGAAGTTTGTGGATCGTGTAGACAGGCGTCAGGCGATTGCTTTATCGAGTGCTTTTCTCGGGATACTCTTTCTGAGTCTCTTCGATACGCATTTTTGGAAAAATGATTTCGCTGTGCAGTTCTTTCTTCTTCTCTGGCTGATAGATAGTGTCCGCCAGAAACATACTTTATAAAAAAATATATGCATTTTCAAACAGGCCAGTGGTTGCTTTCTAAATCATCAGAGTTACTTCGACAGTCATGGTGGATAGTTCTACTCTTTTTTCTTTCTATTTATCTGGTATATTCATCGGCTACAGGGAGTATTACAGAGATTGTAATAATATTTGTTTTGCATTTTCTTGCGGATGTATTGATGATGATGGTCTTTTCTGCCTATAGCAAAAGAGATTTTGCTCATGGTGGACTATATCTCATCACGAGTTCGAGTATTTTCATGGGAATAGGTATATACTCCGGATTGGCTCATGGTCAGTGGCAGTATCTCATTCCAAGTTTGGTGTTTATGCCGGTATCGATAAAGAACTTTATTCATTATAGATACAAAAAAGAACTATCATTTATTAATGTGAGGACCGCTCTTATTGGGAATCTTGGAGTGGTGTATTTGTTTTTCTTTCTTGGACTGGTAGATGGTATCCAAAGTTATGTTCAGTTGCTTGGTTTTGCTGTTACTTCAACAGCTCTCGTTATTATTCAAAACTGGACAAGGTATATTTGGTTTATGATAGGAGCGAGCATTATTTCTTTTGGAAGTTTTTTGGTATTGTTTCAGAAGTATTTTCTCATGGGAGTGATATCATGAGCAGATATTTCATACGCACTCGTTTCTGCTATGGTGGTTGTATATAATATTTCTCTCTGGAAGACATTTTGCAGTCAGAAATAAAGCGAGCATTTATAGCTTGATTTTACTGAAAGATACTATAAGATTTCTGTATATTATTACCAAATTTCCTTAATTTATATATTTGTTATGTTTTGTCCTCGTTGTAAAAATGCTGAGACTCGTGTTGTTGATTCACGTGTGACAGATGCTGGAAATTCTGTACGTCGTCGTCGTGAGTGTGAAAAATGTAGTCATCGTTTTACAACATTTGAAAGACCAGAAGTAGCCTCTTTTCTCGTAGTAAAAAGAGATAATACTCGTGAGTCATATGATAGAGATAAGTTGGAAAAAGGTATTTGGATATCTTGTGGGAAAAGACCAGTATCTCCTATTCAGATAAGTGAAATGCTCAATAACTTAGAAGAGAAGTGGTCAGCAAATAAACGGGAAATCTCATCTTCTCGTATAGGAGGTGATGTGATGAATGAACTCAAAAAGATTGATGATATTGCGTATGTTCGTTTTGCTTCGGTGTATAAATCATTTAAAGATATAGATGAATTTCGAAGTGAAATGGAAAAACTTTGGAAAAAATAGAAAAGATATTCTTTGATTTTTAATATACTATATATGTTTGATTTTACTGTAGGACAGAGTGATAGCAAATCCTCTGCAAGAACAGGTGTGTTTACCACGCCTCATGGAGATATTCGCACACCGGTATTTATGCCAGTAGGAACCAAAGCTGGGGTGAAGACTTTGTCTCCTTTTGAAGTAGACCGAGCAGGTGCAGATATTATTTTGGCAAATACTTACCATATGTATCTGCGACCAGGACATGAACTCGTGAAAAAAATGGGAGGGTTACATGCATTTCAAAATTGGCATAAACCAATACTCACGGATTCGGGTGGGTTCCAGGTGTTTTCATTGGGGCATATGAATAAGATCACAGAGAAAGGAGTTGAATTTCGTTCGGTGATAGATGGTTCTAAGCATTTCTTTTCACCAGAGAGAGCGATAGAAATACAGCATGATCTAGGTGCAGATATTATTATGGCATTTGATGAATGCGCCGCAGGAGACAGTACAAAAGAATATGCACGCGCAGCGATGGAGCGTACACACAGATGGATACTGCAGTGTAAGGAGTATCATGAGAAATCGGGAAGAGACACTGTTCAAGCACTCTTTCCTATTGTACAGGGAGTGATCTATGATGATCTTCGTCGGGAATCTGCACAGTTTATGGCAGACCTTGATCTTCCAGGGGTAGCTATCGGAGGATTATCTGTGGGAGAATCCAAAGAAGATATGTATCGTATACTGGATGTGGTAGACCCGGTACTTCCAAAAAACAAACCAAGGTATCTGATGGGTGTAGGAACACCGGAAGATTTGCTTCATGGTGTTTCTCGTGGGGTGGACATGTTCGACTGTGTACTTCCTACTCGAAATGCTCGACACGGAGGTTTTTTCCATCCTGATGGGGTTAAAGCGATCAAAAAAGCAGAGTATTTTGATGACGCTGGTCCACTCCAAGAAGGATGTGATTGTGAGGCTTGTGTCCATCATTCTCGCTCGTATATTCGTCATCTATTCAAAGAGGGAGAACTCTATGCGGGACGTCTTCTGACAATACATAACACTCGATTTATGATTCGTCTGATGGAAGATATTCGAAGACATATAGAAACAGGGACTTTTATGGAGTTCAAAGATGATTTTTTAGCTCGTTATGAAAAGGGGAAATTTAAAGATATGTAAGAAAAACACTCAGCATTGCTGAGTGTTTTTGTATATTACGTTTCATCTATCTGTGACGAGTAGTGTGTCGTGAAATTATTTGGATGTTCTGTATATTGTTT
>JAYELJ010000030.1:0-21115 GCA_034717395.1 Patescibacteria group bacterium | reverse complement strand
AGAACGAATAGATATATCACGTTCTGAACCCTTTCCTCCTGTTATAATTGCAATATTAGAAACCATGAAAATAAAAGAGAAGTAATAATTAGCTATATTCTAGTCGTCATAAGAAATACTATCAAGAGATTTTCAATAATAGAAATATATAATATGATTTTTGTCAATTTAATATTGACTAATAGAAATAAGAGAGTATTGTAGTATATACAAAAAATAATTTTGTATTTTATCAAGTATCATTTAATTCTTCTTTATTATGTCTGAATTACGCAAAGGGATGAAAAATCTTGGAGAGTATATCAAATCTCGCCGAAAAGAATTGAGCCTTACTCAGTTTCAGCTTGCTGATTTTATCGGTGTCAATGAAAGCTATATCTCTCGTCTAGAATCTGGTGATCGTTTTCATAGCATCAATATCGATACTGCTTTTGGTCTCGCAACCAAGCTAGAAATAACGGTTGAACATATTGCTGATCTTATGGAAATCAAACGCGCATAGCTATTTGATTTTATACCATCAGGATACTATACTAACGCATACAATTTCGTATGCGTTTTTTGATACTATTTTTCCCCTTTCTTTTTATGAAAAAACTTCTCTTTGGAATCGTTTCTACCATATTGATATATAATGGATTTGCTCTGTACTACGAAGGACAGCAATACACTGTTCCCGATAGTATGTATGATATTCGCATAGAAAAATGAACCAGTTCCCAGGCTGCAGCAGAATACCTCACTGACAATAATATTATTCCTTCTGCTTACTACTTTCTTCGATATTTGAAATCAGAAGATCTTGCTACTAAAATCAAAGCAGGATCGTATACTCTACCAGACAAAGTAACTTTTAATAGTTTAGCTTTGATTATTACTGGAGTACCCAATCCAGAAAATGAACTCCAGATTACCTTCAAAGAATGACAGACTATCGAACAAATTATAGATCAGACACAGGATATATTCCCCTATCTTTCAGAAGAGAAATTTAAAAACTGTCTCATTAGATGTGATTTTGAAACACTGAATACATTTTTACCAGAGAGAAATGACTGGAGAAGTATGGAAGGATATCTATTTCCAAATACGTATAGGTTCAAAGAAAACAGTACAGAAAAAGAGATTATTTCCAAGATGCTTCGTAGTTTCGAATCCAACATCCTTGCTTTGGATCCAGATCTAGATAGTCTCTCTACACTGGTCAATGTTGCTAGTCTCATAGAAAAAGAAACGCGAAAACATGATGAAAAAGCTATTGTGAGTGGAATTATATACAAAAGACAGCAAGAAGGTATTCCTCTGGGTATAGATGCCACCACTCGCTATCAACTTGATCGATGGACTGCTCCACTCTATACTGCTGATTTTGAAAGTGATTCTCCCTACAATACGCGTAGGAATCTAGGATTTCCTCCCACAGCCATCTCCAATTTTTCTACTGAATCTTTTAAAGCTGCAATGCAGCCAGAGTCTTCTCCGTATTACTACTACCTTCATAGTAACTCTGGACAAATATATTATGGAAAAGATTATAATGAGCACCTCTGGAATATAGAGCAATATTTAAGATAACAAAAAGCCTCTCGATCATAAGAGGCTTTTTGTTTGTATTATAGAGCTGCGCGAGCTGCTGCCATACGTTCTGATTGAGCAAGAAGGAAAGCATGTTTACGTGTACGAACACGAGCTTTACGAACTTTTTCTGCTACTGTTGTCTTTGGACGACGAGAATGAATCCCTACAAGACAATGTTTCTTTTTTCCAGCCATGAGGAGAAAGATATTATGAAATGAAATATGTTTGCTGTTATTTTCAAAAGTAATATGTACTTTAAAAGCCCGACTATTGTACTGATTGAGTTATCGTTTTGCAAGAGAAAAATTTATACAAGATGTTCTTCTGGAAAATTAAGGGTATCGAGAGATTCTTTGAAAGCTTTTATATGTCTTCGTAATTCGTCCATTTTTTCTGTATCATATGAAATTATTTTTCTATTGATAGAGTCTTGCAGATCTTCTACAAAATCAAATACCCCTCCGGAAAGTGGCTCTTTGCGACCAGATCCATCATAGAGAAGTTTGTAAAAATACATCTGACGGATGTATCCTTCCATCTGTTCTTTGGATTTCTTGCTTTTCCCTGTTTTGTAATCTACCACAACTACAGACCCATCTTCTTGGTATTCGATACGATCAATCATCCCTTTGATTGGCATACCTTCTACCACCACAGGATGAAACCCAAAATAGACTTCCGACTCCGCTTTGAGTGTCAGCTCTTTTTCGGCTACGGAAATATATCGGTCAATAACACTCTCTGCTTCTTCTATTATCTTTTCTCGTTCTTGACCAGATAATATTTCTTTCTCTGCGGTAGCATGTAAAACATCCACCCAATCATCATGAGATAATACCTGACCTGTTTTCTGGTAATTGCGAGATACTTGGTTGAGTACTTCATGAACAATCGTCCCAAAGCTCGCAGAGGTATTCTTGGCTGATGGTATACGGATAAGGTGTCTTTCTAAAAACTCTTTTGGACTGGCTATCCAGGTGTTGAGTGCAGTCACAGATAATACATATTTGTTTGCTCGTTCTCGGAGTTCCGACTCAAAGGCAGCGGTCCAATCTACTTGCTGTGGAGCTGAAGTAAACAAAGTCAGAAGATCGGTATTGTCGATATCTTCGACTTCTGAATGGTTACAGATATCATCTGGTAGCTCGGATACAAAACGAGAGAGCATAGCATCTGAACCAGCATAATTTTTGGCTGATGTGATATAGAGATACCTTCGTGCACGAGTCATGGCTACATAAAATAGCCGGCGTTCTTCTTCGAGAGATTGCAGTTTTTTATCTTCAGAAGAGAGGATTTCCTGATCTTCAAATATATGTACAGAAAGAGAAAGTTTGGATACTGATCGCTTCGCTTCCCAACGACTCGAAATAGTTTTCATAATAAATACAACATCATATTCAAGCCCTTTGGATCCATGTGCTGTCATCAGCTGTACGGCATCGTCACTTGTCTTGAGTGGTTGTGCCACAGGAGCTATTCCATAGAATTCTAAATCTTGCAGATACTGAAGAAAATCAGAAACTCCTTTTTGAGGATATTCACTGGCAAAGCTTTTGATTTCATTGAACAGTGAATTGAGAATATTAAGTCTTTCTAACTTATCTTCTTGCTGTAGAATATATTCACGATACCCTGTCTCTTCTAAAAAGTGTTCAAAAAATCCAACAAGACTCGTATTTGCCTGAGCTTCTTTGAGAGCTATAATTCTTTCTAGCTTTTCTGTGATTTGTTCATTTTCACTCTTGAGAAGCATTTGAAAAAAGGTAACACCTTCTTCTCGAGCTTGATTTTGTAGATGCATGAGATCCAGAACATTGAGTCCCATAAAATCATAACTCAAAACCTCCCAAAGAAGATGACTGGTTTCAAAACTTTCTATCAACTCGAGAGTACGAAGTAATTTTTGTGCTTCGTGAAGATGGAGAAGATTCTCTCCTTTTTGTTTTTTAAAAGGAATTCCTGCTCGCCTCATTGCTTCGATCAACTCGAGACTATCTGCATTGTTTCTGTAGATAATAGCCATTTCTTTGAATGGGATCCCTGCTGCATGCTGTTTTTCTATCTGTTTGATAATATAATAACTTTCTGTGTTTTCATTTTCTCCTTGGTATATTTCTATAGGGGTGTTTTCCGTTGTATGAGATATCAGTTTTTTATTCAAATCTAATGCTTTTTCCAGAGATTGGGTATTATTACGAACCAGCTCTCGAGAAGCATCCAAAATCTTCTGAGTACTTCGGTAGTTATCTGACAAGACTACTGATGTCATACCACCACTGGCATGTGTCTGAAAGAACTCTAATACATTTTCCATAACTGCTCCTTGAAAACGATAGATTGACTGTTCGTCATCCCCTACTACCAATATATTGGGTTGCTGAACTCCCTCTATAAGCTTTGATACAATAGCATTTTGTACCCCATTGGTATCTTGATACTCATCTACCATAATAAATTGAAACTGTTCTTGGAGCAGCGCATGAAACTGACTATCTTCATTCATTTTTTTCAGAACGAGTCCGATCATATCATCAAAATCATACCACCCTTTCTCTTTGAGTTGTTCTTCATATTTTTTATACACCAGGACAAATTCTTTATTCTTTGCGAGCTTATCCTGCTCTTTATAATATTTTGCATTAAAATCCCCTGGTTGTTTGTCTTTATATTTTCTTTGATACTGAAATTCTTCGACTGCATCTATTTTCTCTAAACCCTGGTCTATCATAGTATTCAGCTGATCTGGAGAGATCTGTTCTCGTTTCATTTGAGAAATAAGACTCAGGGTATCGTACAGATACATCTCTGGATCGAAACGGTTATAGAGATACGAAAGCTTTTCTGAGCGAAATATATGCGAAAGGAGCTTGCGTTTCTCCAGCTCGGAAATCGATTGGAGTGTTTTGGAAAACTGAAATTCTTCGCTATAACTCTGGATCATCTCATTACAAAACCCATGAAAGGTAAGGATCTGTACCTGGTATGCTGCCGGTCCGATAAAAGATACCAAACGCTGACGCATAGCAATAGCCCCTGCTTCGGTAAAGGTAAGAGCAAGGATATTGTGGGGTTGCACATCGGTAGATTTGAGTATGTTAGCAATACGCAGTGTCAGGAGCTGGGTTTTCCCTGTTCCTGGACCTGCGATCACAGCCACCGGACCATAGAGAGTATCTACTGCCTGTTTTTGTGCTGGGTTGAGTTTTTGGTATGCTGTATCAAATTGAGAGATATTCATGAGGTATAAATGTTTATTTTTCATTATAGCCACTCTACCCAAAAGGGAGAAAAAATACAAAAAAGAAAAATCCCCAGTCTATAAAGACTGGGGTCTATCAAAAAATTTCATTTGCTCTTTTTATAATATCTTCCGCATCCCATGGTCGTGTCATTACAACAGACCCGATAAAGACTGAGTTTACTCCAACAGCTTTATACATATCAACATGTTCCGGCTTCATAATTCCACCTCCACCATTGATTGGTTTAGAAAAACCTTCTGCTCTGAGTTGTTTGATATAATGAAGGACAAATGGTCGAATAATATCCCCCGAAAGTCCTCCACCACCCATAGAAGCAAGTGGAGATTCTGTTGTTCCAAATATCTTCTCCCAATTGATGAATGTAACAATATATACTGTTTTTCCATCACTTTTCCAAGAGATAAATCCTCTTCTTTGTAATCTTTGAAAATCTTCAAAGTAATCATCTCCTTTAGAAATTCTATACAGATTTTCTGAAGGTTGCCAGTCATATGGCAGTGTATTTGATAAACAAATAGCATCTACATGAGGATTCTCATTGAGTTCCATCAATGCTGCAATTGGTGCTGATGCAATACTAAATTTTGGCATCAAAGGAACACCAAGTCTTGCAGCAATACCTATCATATCCGAAGACTCTGCAATCAATGAACATGGATCATGCGCAGTATTTGGACATGATAGGTTTATCTGAAGCCCAAATAGTGATTGAAACTCATTTTTATATTTTTCAAGAATAGCAATCATTTTTGCCATTTCTGCTTTTCTTGAATCTTCTGATCCTGCTATAGACATTATAGAAATTAAAAATGGGTCTTTTCTCGATTGATAATGTCCTGTTTTCAATAAAGCTTCTAAACCAGGGTTTCCTAGACCGACTGCATTCAACACATTTTTTTGAAATGGTTTTATTACAATCGATTTTGGTTTGATCTCTGAAGGAGAAAAGTAGTTTTCATCATAAACAAATGGAGTATTTCCTTTTCTTGGATTCAAAGTAGCAGTTTTACTAACAAAGACAAGGCCACTCAGATCTAACAAACTAAAACCATGTAATAATTTATGATACCAATACCCTTCTCCGAAATTCCCTTCTACACCAGAAGCTCCCAATATAGGCCCTAAACTCATATTTCCTAATTTCATAATTACTCCCCTTTTTATGCTCGCGTATATGCGAATTTTTCTCCTATCCAAGGACTCGATACTTCACCTTTATTATAAACAATAGCATCTGTACTTGGCTGGAGCACCCATTTGGTATTCATTGTATCTGGAACACTTTCAATACCCAAATGTTCGATCACATTATCATGTATAAGATAACAAATATGTCCGTCTTCTATACCGTACTCCTGAGCAATAGTAAGCAATACTGGTATGCTATGCTGCAGAGCAGGAACTCCACCAGGAGGATTATCTCCTGCTTTTTCTGATCGATGATGAGGAGCTGTGTCAGAACCAATAGAGACAAGCGGATTTTTTTGATGCTTTACCAAAAACTGAATCAGTGCTTGTTGATCTTTTGGTTCTTTAATAGGAGGAAAACAATGAAATAATGCAGCAGCATGCTGAGACAATTTGATTGTTTCTCTATTCCACCATAGATGATGTGGTGTTAGCTCTGCCATGATTTTCAGACCTGAAGCCCAAGCCTCTTCAATAATAGCTAAACCACCCGCACTAGTAATATGACAAGCAGTAAATCTTTGTTCTGGATATCTTTTGGCAATAGAAACAAGTGTTTTTAGTGCAGACACCTCAGACTCTTCTGTATGCCCAAGTAACGGATCTTCAAAATGCCCAGCAATCGGTTTGTCTATATTAGCCTCTTCTCGCATCATGAATAATAACTTCATGATCGAAGACCACTGCTGGATACCAACCGCACCAGTAGTTACTGATTCTCCTGTTGGCTTGAGAGGATATACTTTTACCCCGCATACCTTTTTATACCTGAGCATTTTGATCACTTCTGCATGATTTGTATCAGTCAATGCTACCCATACATACGCTGTTACTCCTGTTTTTCGCTCTGCATCTTCCATCAATCTCAAGTATTCATTAAGAGTTTCCTCATTATCAATCGATGGGTCTGTATTCGGCATCAGACATACTGTCGCTACTCCACTCTTCCGAGCTTCTTTCATTGTTTGCATTACGGTCATCTTTGATCTCTGTTTTAGATCTCTCGAATGGACATGTGCGTCTACCATACCTGGTAAATCTATATACTTTTTCATTCTTTGTGTCATGGCTCTGTTCTCCTCTTTCTCTTTTATAATTTTGCAAAATTACATACCACTGGCTACTTGATTGTAGCTAGAAACATGTTATACGATATAGTACTGATCTGTATATGTTTTGTCAAAAAATAAAAACTGGCTCTTTGAGAAAAGAAACCAGTTTTTACTACACCTACTTGGTATGATGTGAAGGGATAATTTTGGCAAAATAGGCTTCTACCGATGCAACAACGGAACTCATAATATTATACATCATAGTAAACACTTGTTCTGAATAGTACCCTGAGATGATAAATATGAAAGCAAAAGTTGCTGAATTCTCTGAAGTAAACTGACTAAACTCTACTCCACTAGCAAGCAATGCAAGATATACTAACAAAGCAAGGAGACTCGAAATAAATGGAGAAAAAAGATATTTATACACATACTGAGAAGAAAACTCTGTTTTTATTTTATCTTGTGAAATCCCATTTCCAGAATTGGGAATAAAGAATTTAATACTAGCAAGTGCTCCCCCGAGAAGACCAAAGATGATAGCCGAAATACGAAGATCCGCATCGATAGCAAGCAGTGTATCAAAATGCACAAATACGTAGTGAGAAATCAATATGAGAAATGATGATACCCAGACAAAAGTACATACCTCGAGAAAACCAACCACAGGAATATCATCCATAATACTATATACACTTTCATCCCGTGCTTGTGGTCCTTGTGACTCCATCTTCGCTACACGTTGTTTACGTGCCTCATATTTTAAAAGAAATTGAAATACAAGAAGCAATATAGCGCTGGAAAAGAAGAGTGAAAGAAACACAACCTGTAGAAGAGACAGGGTGAGCGATGGCTCTGCCATAATATCCAGGGTATTCATATTTTCAATATTGAATACTGAATTGAGCATTGCACTCGATGAAAGACTGCCCCCTACGGTTGATACCGTTGAGAGTATTCCAAATATATTCAGAAATACTCCTCCAGAAATCGCTGCAAATGAGCGAAATGAAACATGTTTTGTAAATTGCATGAGATTTTTGTTTTTTATCTTTGATATTCTATTATAACAGAAAATGTTGATTATTTCACCTTTTTTCTTCATTATTACACCTGTAATTTAATAATCGTTCTCTACTTTATTTTAATATATGAACAACATGGCAAATAAAGCACCAAACAAAAAGAAACAAAAGAAATCAAAAGGCTCTTTTGGACCTATTATAACCCTTCTTATTATCTCATTTACAATAGGAGGGTCGTATACTCTCATGGCAGACCAGGAGATAAAAGATCAGTTTTCTTTGGATACGACTATAAAAGCCACAGAAACAGTTTCTACTGACATCTCTCTTTCTCAAGTAATTATCGATAGTGATAATGACCTGATCGATACCATTGAAGTCATAGAAAATAAAGACCTATTGATCACGTATAAATCTCTCTCGGGCACAACCCTTTCTGGAGCTATTGTTGATAATACTTCTACACCTGTTGTACTCAAGAGTTCCAAAGAAATCTACTCTTCTTTGATCGAGCTGGGGGTAGATCCAAACAAAGTGGATATTATTGTTTCAGAAGAAAGTGGAAAATTCTGGAAAGAGCTTGCAGGAAGCATACTTCCATTTCTTATTATTATTGCTCTGTTTGTATTCCTCATGCGCAAATCCATGGGTGGTGGTGCAGCAGGAATGATGGGAGGAAAAGATTTTGATAAACAAGTAAATAAGAAGCCAGATACCAAATTTAAAGATGTTGCTGGTATAGACGAAGCCAAGGAAGAGCTCATGGAAGTTGTAGATTTCCTTAAACATGGGAAGAAGTATCAAAAAATGGGAGCGAAGATCCCACGAGGAGTACTTCTATTCGGAGCCCCTGGTACCGGGAAGACACTGGTCGCAAAAGCAGTGGCAGGAGAAGCAGAGGTACCATTCTTTCATATTGCGGGGTCTGAATTTGAAGAAATGTTCGTTGGGGTTGGAGCCTCGCGTGTCCGTGACCTATTCACCAAAGCAAAACAAAGCTCCCCTGCTATCATCTTTATAGATGAGATCGATGCAGTTGGAAAAAAACGTCAGACTGGAGGGTCAACAGCCACAGGAAGCTCTACTTCAGAACAAACACTCAACCAAATACTTGTAGAAATGGATGGTTTTGATACTGATACCAATGTTATCGTTATCGCTGCTACCAATAGACCAGAGATTCTAGATCCAGCTCTTCTCCGTCCAGGACGTTTTGATCGTCGTATATCAATCGATCCACCAAATATCAAAGAACGTGAAGAGATTCTCCAGGTGCACACTAAAGATAAACCAATGCACCCAGAGGTAAACTATGCAGAGATTGCCAAAGCAACGAGTGGATTTTCCGGGGCTGATCTTGCGAATATGCTCAATGAAGCTGCTATCCTTTCTACCAAATACAAGAAAAAATCTATCGATATGGAGATGATTCATATGGCTATAGAAAAAGTCGTTATTGGTCTGGAAAAGAAATCTCGTAAACTTAGTGAAAAAGAACGTAAAATAACAGCCTATCACGAAGCGGGACATGCTATCTGTGGACATCTGAACCCTCTCTGTGAACCAGTACATAAGATATCTATTGTCTCTCGTGGATCGGCACTCGGAGTAACCTGGTACCTTCCACAAGAAGATACGCATCTTACAAGTAAAGAGAAATTTGAACAGGACCTTGTTTCATATCTTGGAGGTCGTGCAGCAGAACAAGTAATGTTTGGTTCGATTACCACTGGAGCATCCAATGATATAGAACGGGCAACACAAGTAGCTCGTAATATGATCATGGTATACGGTATGGGGTCTATGGCAAATGTAGCATTTGGAAACCCAGCAGAGATAAATAATCTCAGCCGATCATACTCAGATTCCACAGCACAAAAAATTGACGATGAAGTACAACAAATAATTACAACGGCCTATCAAAATGCCATCAATCTTCTTACAGAAAACAAAGACAAACTCAAAGAAATTGGGGATATACTACTAGAAAAAGAAACTATTGATGCAACAGAGTTCCAAAAACTTATGAGTGATCGAGAAGTACAAGGACCAAAACAAGCATAAAAAAGAACACCTGGGATATCCCGGGTGTTTTATTTTTGTATAGCTGATACAACAGCTTCTTGTAAATGGTTTTCGTTTATCGCCCCAACTGATCTGTATTTCTCTTTCTTTGAATCAAGTAGTATAAAACTTGGAATACTTTCAATTCTATAATCTTTTGAAATATCTGGATTTTGATCCGTATTTATAACAAGAAATGTTATATTATTTTCTTTTAATGTCTTTTGAAATACTGAATCTTTACCTATTAGAGATTCCATCATACGACATGGTCCACACCAGTCAGCAGAGAACATGATACATATAATATCATCTGTAATACGCAATCGCATCTCTTCTTGTTTTTTCAGTAACTCTTCTTGAATATTTACAACTGTCTTTTCCGATTGTTCCTCTTGAGATTTACCTGATCCAAACCATTTTTTCCATATGCTTTTCAATACACACATATATCACCTCTCTTTTTGAAATTCATATTAATATTTACATACCTACCATAATTTTGTCAAACACAAAGTAGTTTGACTCTGAAAATAGAGAGGCGTAGTATAGACCAATAATAATTATTCTCTTACTTTTTCTATGAACTCTACTATTAATTCAGTCCAAGATATTCTGGCTCTTATACCTCAAAGCATTCTAGATATATCCACCTTTGCACTACTTTTTCTTCTCATTTCTTGGATTTTTTTCAAAATACAAAAAAAAGGACTCTCTCGACTTCGTACAATAACAGAAAGATCTGTTACAAAATTTGATGATAGTTTTGTGGATATGCTTGAGAATATCAAACCGATATTTATTAGTTATTTTGGATTCTATGCTGCTCACTGGATTTTCCCTGTATTTCCAGAGAGACAAGAATTTCTCAATAGTTTGATGATCATTGTTATTTTTCTGCAGCTTATCTTCTCTGCTCGATCACTGATCGATTATCTTATCAAACAGATCGTTTCCGGTTTTGGAGAAGAAAATTCTGCTACTATGCACAATGCATTTCGTATCATTGCCAATGTACTTCTTTGGACAACAGGAATACTTCTGATACTTTCAAATCTAGGAGTTGAAATCACCTCTCTCGTTGCTTCTCTCGGAATTGGGGGTATAGCAATTGCTTTTGCCCTCCAAAATGTATTGAGTGATATATTTGCATCATTTACATTATTCTTCGATAAACCATTCCAGGTTGGGGATTATATATTGGTAGGATCTGACAGTGGTGTGGTACAAAAGATTGGAATGAAATCTACTCGTATCCAAACACTTCAAGGAGAAGAGATGATTATTAGTAACCAAGAGCTCACAAATGCTCGTGTACAGAATTTCAAACGAATGGAAAAACGTCGCATTGTATTTTCTCTTGGACTAACATATGACACAACAGCAGAGAAGCTAAAAAAGGCAAAAGAGATAGTAAAAGATATTATAAACACTGATACACAAACAGAGCTAGGACGCGTGCATTTCAAATCGTTTGGTGATTTTAGTCTCAATTTTGAGATTGTCTATTATGTACTGACACGTGACTACAATGTGTACATGGATATCCAAGAACGAATTAATCTTGAGATCAAACAACAGTTTGAAAAAGAAGGTGGCCTTGAGATGGCATTCCCTACACAGACTATACACACTTCTATCATTCCCGACCCCGATCGGGAATCTAGAAAATAAAAAGTTTTTCTTTCAGTATCAAAAAAACACCCAGCTTGGCTGGGTGTTTTTTGTGTTTCATTATATCTACTTTTTCTCTGATTTATCTTTTTTTCTCTCTGCAAGCACTTCTGAATATGGAACCAAGTTCAACTGTTCTTTTACCAAGTCATGAGCTAGGATCCCCAGAGAAATATTCGCTTTGGCAAAATTGTCGATCCCGATCTCTTTGCATGAATATACACTGTCCAGCTTGGCAAGATAATTGTACCCTGTCGCTGGAACCGGAGCGGTAGGAATAAATACCCACATATGTTTTACTCCACCTATATCCAAGATAGATTCTGGAGATACGAGACCAAACATTTTTCCATTCATCACATCGATCATGACTACATCTCCAAACTTGCTGAGGCCATCACTTGGTTTGAGAAAATATTCTGAAATCTGTTCTGAAGTCGAATAAATCTTACTCACCAAAGGTATACGAGAAAAGAAGTTCTGAATACGTAGCTGAACACGAGTCCCAAGAGCTTTTCTTTCTCTAAATGCACCAAGAAGAATTAATGCTCCTACAATAAGCGAGTATCCAATAGCTGTTTTCCATTCTGTCCCCAATGTCGTGATAGAGAGGATAAAGTTCACAATGTTATTGAGAAATGACTGCCCTCCAATAAGACCATCAAAAAACCCAATCACCCATCCCACTACGGCTAGAGTCAGGATAAGAGGAAGGACAATAACAATCCCAGAGAAAAAATAACGAATTACTTTGGTAACTGCATTCAAGAAACGCTGAACTTCAGGAAAATCCTGCATGTTGATCTTTGTGTTTTCATTCATAGACATAGAGAAGGATAATAAGAAAATAATTATTCTGTAATATATTTTTGAAAAAGATCACCTTTTTCTTCGAAATTTCTCCATAAACTATAGCTTGGAGAGCCGCAAGAAAGCAAGGCTACTTTTCATTTTTCTGTGTTTTGTTTTGCGAACTCTACCGCTTCTTGCATAGAAGTTGTTTGAAGTATTGTGTATCTTTTTTGATCTATTTGTTGATATATTCTCTCTCCACTCGGTGGGAAAAGCACAATGTTTTGTATATGTAACTGAGATATTTTCCCTAGTAACTCTGTAAAATCATATCCCCTATCGCTCCCCCCTAGAAAAAGTGTATCCACCTGTTTATTTTCTTCAGATAGAGCATCTAACGCGACTATTACAGACTCTGGTGTTGCAGCATTGGCATCGTCGTACCAGTCTACACCATGGTGTTCTCAGACATATTCCAATCTATGAGGAAGCCCCTGAAATCCTACAATCCCCTGTTCTATTTGCTCTTCTGTACAACCAAGAGTTTGTGCAACAGATATTGCTAACTGTATATTTGATTGGTTGTGCTGACCAATGAGTCAGTACATAACACTCTGTCATATCTGCAGATTTTGAAGTAGAGGTAAGATTCTATCTTGAATAAAAATTCTAGATCCCCGATCGGAGTCGAGGATGACAGAATTTTGCATAACCCCTCTTGCCTGATGAGAAATAAAACACCAATCTCCAGATTTATAATCCTGGAATCTCAATATATTCAATTTATCTGCATAATATGGATCTTTTCCCCCATGCCAATCCAAATGGTCTGGAAACAGACTCGTTATTACTGCGTACTTTGGAGAGGTAGTGAGTCCATGGAGTTGATAACTGGAAAGTTCATATACAAATATTGTTGTGTGATCTATAGAGTCTGTGTGATCTACCAAAACTTGTAGCGGTGATATTCCTATATTCCCAACAAGATACACATTATCTGTTGTTTGCTGGAGTATAGAGTAGATCAATGATGATGTTGTTGATTTTCCTTTGGATCCTGTAACTCCGATAATTTGATTACGATACATAGCAAGAAATAATTGTGTTGCGGTGCTCATAGAAGCCCCTGTATCTTGTATCACTTGAAAATCTTGGGACAATGGTGATATACCCGGTGACTTGAGTACAATATCCCGAGGTTTAATAGTCGCCTTGAGTATATAGGATGCGTGATCAGGTAAGTATTGTTTGTCTATCAGTAATATTTTCTGTGATCGACACTGCTTCATAAACTCCGGATCCAAATTTTCATAATTCTCAATAATTCACAATTTCCTCTCTGGGTAGAATTTCTGAAAATACGAAAAAGAAGCCTTTCATTCTACTCCAAAGCCCCATATCCATACACGTCCAGTATGTTGTTCAAATTTTGTATTCTTCATTAATACTATTCTACAAAAATAAAGGGAAAAATCCTAGACATTTTATAATAAACTCGATAATATAGATTTAGTTTAATTCGGAATTTAACAGTTGAGCCCCGCAATGGAACCACTTGGTTCTAGAAAATTAGTACTACAAAAGGAGGTACACAATGACTGCTTCACCAGTTTATTCGCATATCAGAGACACAAATACAAGCGCTAACCTATTTCTGCATCTGTGGGAAGCGGTCAAAGGGTTTGTATCCATCTCTCATGTAGAAACAGCTTCTGAAAATATTCAGAAGCAACTCAAAGAAAAATCTTTTACCCCTAGTATTGTCTACACTGATTCGGCTTCGGATCAAAAGACACCAGAAACAAAAGAACCTGTGAATAAAGTACTTACTTTTGATCAGTTAGTAGTAGCTCATCATTCAGCAGATATAGATGAGCAACAACAACAACACAAGAAAAATACAGGAATTATGCTGCACGGAACAAACGAGCAGAAAAAGGAAGTATCTCTTGTAGAAATGTTCGATTTCGCTACAAAAGGGAAAGAACAGATTCAATTCGAATCATATCAATAAATAAGTACTGAGTCATCTCAGTGCTTTTTTCTTTTCGAAAATACTCAAGAGTATGATAGAATAATCGCAATATTATAATAAAAATCCATGAATACAGGGAAAAAAGTACTTATCGGTATGTCAGGCGGGATAGACAGTGCTGTAGCAGCCTATCTTCTCAAAGAACAAGGGTATAATGTTGAAGGAGTCTATCATAACTATTGGGCTGATGAGTGTTGTATCAATGCAGATGGCTCTACATTTACCAACAGATGCTGTGGTGATCAGGCCTACCAAGATGCTCTCGATGTATGTAAAAAACTCGATATTCCCCTGCATCGTGTTAACTATATTCAGGAGTTTTATGACACGGTTGTTCAATACTATCTCGACACATACAAAGCTGGGTTCATTCCTAATCCTTGTATCGAATGTAACCGAAGTATCAAATTTGGACTGTATTTCACAACTATGCAAGACATGTGAGCTGACTATATTTCTACTGGTCACTATGCCAATGTGATCCAAGAAGAACAAGATGGAGAAATAGAATACAGACTCAAAAAATGATTCGACCCAATGAAAGACCAGAGTTATTTTCTCTACACAATGGACCAATGGAAACTCTCTCACTGTGTATTTCCTCTGGCTCATATGACCAAGGGAGAAGTTCGGAAAATAGCCATCGAACAGGGGCTGGATTCGGTCATAGAGAAACCAGAATCCATGGGGATATGCTTCCATCCAGACAAGGGACATATAGATTTTCTTCGTCGTCATCTAGGAGAAAGATATTTTGTCCCAGGAGAAATTCGACACACAGAAACCAATCAATTACTCGGACAACATAACGGTCTTCTTGCTTACACTATATGACAGAGGAGATGAATAGATATCTGAGGTTTTCCAGACCCAGTCTATGTATCACGTATGAATCCCGATACAAACACTCTCTGGCTCGGACCAAAAGAGACACTTATGAAAACGGACATGATTGTTCGAGATATTACTTGGTCCCATGAGAAATATAATCGAGACTGGAAGATGATTTCTGTCAAAATCCGCCACAGAACTTTGGAGATTCCTGCGCAACTTACTCGACTAAAAAACAACACTTGCCGTATAGATTTCGAACGATTTCCAAATGTTGCTATCACTCCTGGTCAAACAGCGGTATTCTACGATGGAGATTATGTTGTGGGATGAGGTCAGATTCTAGAATAACAAGCTCAACATAAATTGCATAATTATTCAAAACACAATAAAATAAGAATACATATTATTTACTATCATTTTTCTCATGCTCACCATAGACCAAGCTCTCGATCACCAATTCAATCATTCTCTTGAAGCAAAGATTCTCTCTTTTGAAGATCGTTTTGCTATTCTAGAAATACAAACTCCCTACGATACACCAAAAGCTAATACTCTTTACTGGCCTATTAAAAATCTTTCAGAAGATATAAATATTGGTGATACACTCCGTCTGGATATGAGTACACAGGCTTCTCGAAAAAAAGAACAGGAGGATATTGCACGAAAAGTCTTTGAACAAATGATCAACTAGAGATGAGAAATATAATCAAAAACATACCAAATAAACCTGGTTGTTATATATACAAAGATACAAATGATACAATCCTCTATATAGGGAAAGCGAAAAAACTCCGTACTCGTGTACAGAGTTATTTTAATGGTAAAAATAAATGATCCGTCTGGACACACAAAATGGTACCCCAGATCGACAATATTGAATACATAGAGGTCTCGAATAATATCGAAGCCCTGATCCTGGAAAATAATCTCATCAAGCAACATAAACCAAGATATAATATTTTGCTCAAAGATGATAAAAGCTTTGTCTATATAAAAATACATACAACCGAACAGTTTCCGAGAATCACTATTGTACGAAGACCAACCAAAGATAAGAATCTCTACTTTGGACCCTACACATCTGCTAATAGAATAAAGAAACTTCTCCAATTCCTGAGAGGTATATTCCCCTATCGTACTTGTCGTATGAGTATTGTAATAGAAGAGAAGAAAACTCAGCTCAAAAATATAGACAGAAACACTCCATGCCTGGACTACCATATCAAAAAATGTGGAGCTCCTTGTACAGCGCTCACTACTCCCGAAGAATATCAACATACTATTGATGGGATTGTAAGTTTTCTCAAAGGGAACACCTGAGAAATACTCAAAATACTCAAAAACAAAATGATGGAGCTTGCCACACAACAGCTGTTTGAAGAGGCTGCAAAGATCAAAGAGCAATACCAAATCATACAAGAAATAGAAGAAAAACAAAAACTAGAGCATGTGGATACTATCGCTCGTGATATTATCTGATTTTATCAAGAAGGTGATATTATCTCTTTTGCTGTATTTCAAATACGAGAGGGAAAACTCATTCAACGAGAGAATTTCCAAGTACACTCACAAACGAATGAGCATAAAAAAGAAGATCTACAGATTATTATTCAACAATTTCTTCTGAGATATTACTCTGAAGTTATTTCGTACCCAAAAGAAGTACTGCTTCCTCTTGATATTCCAGAATTGGAAGATACGCAGCAAGCACTCTGTGATATCACAAAGACTTCCCTATGAATCAAAACACCCAAACGAGGAGAAAAGCTGGATCTTATAACTCTTGCCTCTCAGAACGCACAGAATTATGCAAAAGAACAAAAAGCATCATTTGAACGGAGCTATATTGGAAATAAAAAAATTGTAAATAATATCAAATCCAAGCTCTCTATTACGCAAAAACAAGAAGTGAGTCGTATGGAGTGTTATGATATTTCTCATCTTTCGGGGACTCATACCGTTGCTTCACAGGTGGTATTCATAGATGGACAGCCTAGTAAAAAAGACTACCGTCACTATAAGATTGATACACTGCAAGAATGAGAGATTAATGATTTTAAAAGTATGAAGGAAGTACTCACCCGACGACTCAAAAACTACGGAAAAGATAATTTTATTCGACCTGATTTTATCCTTATAGATGGATGAAAAGGACAACTCTCTTCGGTAGCACAAGTGTTTGAAGAATACGGTATAGACCCATACAAAGATATATTTCTCTGCTCTATAGCAAAAAGAGAAGAAGAGATATTTACCGTTGACCAGTCTGATCCAATCATGTTTGAAAAAGGAACCGACGAGCTGAGACTCCTGCAACACATGCGAGATGAATCACATAGGTTTGCCATTACTCACAATAGGAATAGTCGGATAAAAGCAGCCAAGAAATCTGTCCTCGATACTATTCCTGGAATTGGTTGAGTTACTAAGAAAAAGCTTCTCACACATTTTTGATCACTTGACGGTATACGTAATGCGAGCGATGATGAATTACAAGCTCTTGTTGGAGAAAAGATATGGAAAGGGTTACGAGAGAATATATAAAAACAGAATAGCTCATCGCTATTCTGTTTTTGGTTTTTCTATACGATCGAGTACTGTGTCGAGGTCTTCTCTTCCACCCATCACGATCAATCTGTCGCCAGGAACAATAATATGATCATCTTTTGGATTCATTATATAGTTATCAGCTGATCCTTTGAATATTGCGAGCACTGAAATATTTGACTCAGTCTGATCAAAAAATGCTTTGATCGTAGTATTTGCTACCGATGACTGCTCCCTGATATAAACTTCTTCTATTCGAAAACTATGAGTCGAAGAATTGGTTAATATATCCAAGAAATCAATCACAGAGGGATGCTCTACCATTGTTGCCATATGGTACCCAGAAATACGATGCGCAAGAGATGATTTGTCTGCGCCTGCTTGTCGGAGTTTAGAAAGAGAATTTTTTTCGTTCGCTCTTGCTACAATAAATAGATCTTTATTTGCATGACGAGCAGATAACACGATAAACACATTCGTTGCATCTGAACCAGTGGCAGCTATCAAACCCTTTGCCTTATCTACACCCGCTTGTTTGAGCACCTCCTCATCCGAAGCATCCCCTTCTATAAATAGGAGTTCTTCTTTGTTACAATAATTTTTTTGATCAATATCTGTATCAATGACACAGACATCATTTCCATTTTGTCTGAGCTCTTCGATAATCTGTTTTCCCACAGATCCTAGACCACAAAGTATATAATGATTATTCATTTTTTTTATTTTATTAGAAGTATAATGAGATATAAGAAATTGTTTCACCCCTCATTCGACGACAAAGGCTCATATATAAGAGATTGCATAGAGCACAATCCCTAGTCCAGAGAGGATAAATACCATATTGAACCAGCGACCTGTGTCACTCAAAACTTGAGCTTCTTGGTACCCAATGGTTGTCAGGGTGATTATTACCATATAGAGAGCATCTTCAAAGCTCCAGCCTTCGATAATCATAAAACCAAGGACTCCAATGGTAACCACTCCCACACCGAGAGCTATCACACGCCGCATATGATGTTGTTTTGATGTCTGTGTCATTGAGTCTACTTACAAATTATAGATTATTTTCATTGTATTATAGCAGATTTCTCTGATTTTTGGAAATAAAAAAACACAGAAGACAAAGCTTCTGTGCATAAAATCATATATATTTGGGGAAATATGTTTATCTCATATATTTTGGTTTACAATGAACTACTGTTAAACTATTCATAATTTCAAACAGAGCATCTGTTGCATCATCAATCTGTTTATGAAGAGAAATAAGATCTTTCTCCACAATAATTCCAGTTGGCGTTCTACTGAATTGCATTTGAGTAATCACGGCATTTCTTTTCTGAGGATAATGAACCTCCATAAAAGACTGAGACAACTTATGTACAATAGTATGCTGTTCTTTGATCTCAGACCACTCTGAAGATCCAACAAAAGCTGAATTTTCAGCTTCTTGCTGTGCAATCCACTGACCAAATCTACACTCAGTCTCGGTACTCAACATTGGTACTTGTTCTCTGTGCAACTGATCTTCTGTCTTCTTCTCTGCTGCTCTTACATAAGCATGCATCGTTTCTTTGAATTTCACATGATCTCTTTTCAAATCTTCTACCATATACGCAAAATCAGGATCACAGATAGCTTGTTCTAAGCCAGGATCATAGGTATCTCTTTGTGCAATAGCCACCAGACTCTCAGCCAAAGGCTGGAGATTGTCATTCATCATCGTTTCCATAGAATTAGCCACATTGGCATTTTCTTGTGTTTGTCTATCCAAGTTGGTAACTGCATCATTAATTTGAATAATTGCTGATTGCTGCTCCTTACTTGCAGAAGACACATCTTGAATCAATAATGTTGTTTCATTGATATTATTCATAAGCGTGTCGTACCCTTGAATCATTTCATCTGCTTTTTGTTTTCCAGAAGAAGCTTCAGTTTCTGCAGACTCTACAATATCTTTGATTTGATTTGCTGCTTCTGCCGATCTACTTGCCAAATTCCTTACTTCCTGAGCCACCACGGCAAAGCCTTTTCCTGCTTCACCAGCGGTAGCTGCTTCTACTGCTGCATTGAGCGATAAAATATTTGTTTGGAATGCAATTTGATCTATCACAGTAATCGCTTCTAAAATAGCTGCAACTTTTTCATTAATCTGATCCATGGCAGACACGGTATCATTTGCAAGAGACTTACCTGTCTGTGCAGATGTATTAATATCATCTGCATAATTCTGCATCTGCGCCATATTTTCCGTTGTCTGAGTAACAGTACTCGTCACTTCCTCTAGTGCTGCTGCTGTTTCCTCTAGTGCTGCTGCTGTTTCATTTGAGTTCTTAGACAGTATCTGAGCGTTTGATGTTCCTTTCTGAGTAGCATCGAGCAACTGCTTACCAGTATTGTTTATCAATGCTGATTTTATACCAGAGGCTCTTGCAAGAAGAACCAAAGAATTGTTAATCAGACCATAGGTTCCAAGCATCATGACTGATGAAGGAATCTTGGCAGTATAATTACCAGAAGCTATTGCTCCAATGACATTATTAATCTCTTGAACCTGCTCTGTTGTCCCCGCTATAAAATTATTGGTTGTTTGAGCGATACTTACTACTCCAGGATTATCTGCTGTTGTTTTAATAGCATACAAGAATAGTCCTGCATCTGTTAAAGTGATCACCCTTTTCGTTTCTTCAATAGTATCTGTATCTTTTTTAAAACCATCTAAGGTTGCTACAATTTCATCATTGGTCGTTGTAATCAGTGTTCCAAGCTCATCTTTTCCATCAAATTCCATTGGTACATATTGTGTTGTTTCTCTATTGAGAACTTTGAAAAATGATATCAGTACATCAGATATTGTTTGTGTCGGATGGACAATGCTAGAAGAGATTACTCTTATCAAAATAAATATAAAAATAAGAGCAAGGACAATAAATACACTTGTGTATATCAGCATCATACTCGCATGATCTTTTTTCTCTGTAATATCAGAATAAATATGATCAATCATCGATTGAGATGTTGTCGCAAGCGCCTGAGCACATGAACCCATTACTTCTTTCCATT
>JAYELJ010000029.1:0-4957 GCA_034717395.1 Patescibacteria group bacterium | reverse complement strand
AAGTGAAGTCGAACTCGTAGAGTTTGCTCTGGCAAAAGATCTCTCCACGTTGGTCGAGATGACAATACATTTATTTGTGCCCCTAGTATAAAAAAGAGTCATTAAAAAAACAAGAAAGAAAAAAGCCAAGGGGAAACCCTTAGCCTTTTGGATGTATATGAAGAGTATGATTGAACACCATCTCCATCATCCTTTGTTCTCTCACAAGATAGATCGTTGCAAGAAATTCTCTAAATTGAACATCAGTCAATTCAAACAACTGAAAACCTGGTTTAGAGCAATTTTTAATAGTTACAACAAATAATTTTTTATTTTCTTTTTTTATTGTTATGTTTGGAGTTTCGTCCTCTTCAAGAGTCTCCCCTATTTCCTCCCCTACTAGTACCTTTGTATCTTTATCTTCTCTCAAAATATCTGAGAGATATTTTTTTACCAGTTTTTTCTCTCTGTTTGCTTTTTGAAAGACTGATTCAAAAGATAGAGATAAGTCCTCTTTTTGAATACAACCTTGAATAGCAAACAACAACGATTCTGGTAATGATATCGATAGATCCAACAATTGGAGATGTTCTAATTCTAACATATCATCTGTATAGATATATTGTCCCTTGTTATCTTTCTTCGGAACTTTTGCAAATCCTTCAGAAAACAAGAGAGCAAGTCTCTTCCCTAAAATATCTTCAAGATTCTCAAGCATACATTCTGGAATCCAACTATTTTGCTCATTTGGTCCATAAAATTTAATAATCATAATTTCCCCTTCTTTCTATATTTACACTACAAATATTATGCATTTCTGTATAATTTTGTCAAACAAACTTGGCTCTATAACTTTTATACAGTAAAAGCTCTGAGATTTTTCTCAGAGGCTTCTTTTATATCTTACATTCTCTTTACCTCCCTATCACATCCATAAGCGTCCCTGACATCGCATCAGAAATGATCTGTTGGAATCATTCGAGTATATGAGCTGGATTGAGTGATGAGAATATATTGTATGCTCCAAATATAATTGCTACCAGTATCCCCAAGCGAATAATAGTCCAAGTAAGACCGGCATAGTGTGTTCGTTTCACATGCTTGTTATGATCATGCTGAGTATCATAAAGCTTTTCCATAAGCTCTGTTTGTTTTTCCATCAACTGAACAATTTGTTGCATTTCAGTACTTGGATTCTGATTGTTTTCCATAAAGATGATACTTTAAAATAAAAGGGGAAATATTTCGATTTGGAGAAATAGTATTATCTGTAGTATACTTCCCTCATTATTTTTTCACAAATCAATTTGTAGATATGCAATGGTATAATAACTACAAACAAGAGATCGATTCGGCTCTGGAATCTTTCTTTGACCAATATCGTCTACCTCAAGCAGAGACACCAGAAAAAACCATCAAGGAAGCCTGTGAATATGCAACACTCAACCAGGGCAAACGTGTTCGTGGGGTTCTGGCTCTTCTTTGTTTTGATATCTGTAAGACAGATCAAACACCTATAGACCGATTCCAAGCGACGAAATCTATCATTGCCCTGGAACTCATTCATGCGTATTCACTGGTACATGATGACCTCCCAGCTATGGATAACGATGAAATGCGTAGAGGAAAATCATCTACCTGGAAAGCTTACGGAGAATCGACAGGAATACTTACTGGTGATACTCTCAATACCATTGCTTTTGAAGCTATAGCAGAACATGCACCTGACTACGCGATTCGTCCATTGATACAAATCCTTGCGAGCAAAAGTGGGATAAATGGTATGATCGGAGGACAAATGCGTGACCTATATTTTGAAGATATTGATCATACACTCGAGCAATTGATCGAAACACATAGAAAGAAAACAGGAGAGCTTATTATCGCATCAGCTATGGTTGGATCTATTCTTGCCAAGTGTAGTCATGAAAAAAGAAAACTCGTAGAACAATATGCAGAGAAAATTGGGCTGACGTTTCAGATCAAAGATGACATCCTCGATGTAGAAGGGAATGAAAAAATGGTAGGGAAAAAACTTGGAAAAGATGCAGCCCACAAAGGATTTATCAAGTTAGTTGGACTCGAACAGTCTAAACAAATGATTCATGATATTACAGAAGAAGCTTGTCGTATAGCAGAGCAACTATGATCATCAGAACTAGCAGACCTAGCACTCTATATCGAGAAACGTGAAAGTTAAAAAATAAGCATAGGAGATAACTCCTATGCTTTTCTATTAATATATGGTGTAACTTGTAACTTCATATCTTCTAATATTGTTAATTGAATTGCTCTCATATCTCTATACCTTTGTCTTAACCCATCTGTAATATGTGTTTCTAAAAAATTATTGTCTAATATCTGTTCTAAATCATCTAAATCATTCATATTAAATTGTATAGCTGTTTTTACTAATTCTTTTTCTTCTGGTGTATATCCAATATCACAAGAGATATAAGGTTTTTTACAAGCATGTCTTCCTGGTTCTGAACTTACTGACTCTACACTAATTTGCATATCATCTGTAAATTTTTCATAATTACTTTTAACTTCTGCCACTGCTGATTGTGACCCACCTACAATAAGTATTTTCATTTTTCAGTCCTTCGAATAATGTCGAGCACTATTCTAATATTTTCTTAATTTGGTGGTATGTACACGGAGACTATCCATGTGCATCGAGGATAGAATACAAACTCATAAGAAAAAAGTCAAAAAAATAACCAAGAAGACTCAGCTTCTTAGCTATAACATTACTTATCATCAGTGATACCAGCTACAGTAATATGTAATTCTGGGTAATGTTGTCTCAATATCTTACAGTATTTCCATACTTCTTCCACAGCTGGAGTCAGATATTTTCTGAGAAATGCTCTATCAAGAACAGATGAAAGACTTTCTATACTCAAATACTCCAATTTAAGTGCCTGAGCATGTTTACAAATAGTTTTCTGTTCTTCAAACATATAGTAATCCAGCACTACCTTTGATTCTGTATTTGTAGTTTCAAAAGTATATACTATTTCATGTTTCACCCCTTGTATAGTATCCAAAGTCCTTACTATTTGTTCTTTTTTTGATTCGATCGAATCCTTCATTTTATTTTGATATTCTGTTGATCCAATAATCTTTAGATGCATAATATAATCTCCTTTTCTATTTCCATTTCTTTTTGGTTCGCAGATAATAATTACAAACAATGTTAATGTCAAATATAATTAATAGAAATTATCTATAAAAACATGTAGAATATCTTCAAAATAATTTGCTATAAAAATAAAAACAAAAATATCACATGAGACAATATATCATCTCTCTTTTGAGTATAGTCTGTATATCTATACCTGGGAATATTGCTCTTGCAGCATCAACTGAAGTCATAGAAGACAGTCTCATCATAGAAGACAACTATCTTCTTACAGCATACTACTCTCCTCTATCGGATCAGAGTAAGTATTTTCGAGGTTCGTTTGAAGCTGACAAACGTCTCAACGGACAAGGAACTCATGCTGCAGATGGAACCCCTGTCTATTTTGGTATGATCGCTGCAAGCCCTGATATACCATATGGTTCCAAAGTATATATCCCTGGAATTGGGCTCTGTACTGCTCATGACCGTGGGTCTGCCATTCAATGAAAACGTATAGATATATGGATGTGACATGGGGATGCTGGTCTCGCTCGCGCACTCGAATGGGGAAAGAAAACAAGAGAAATTACTATCTATCTTCCTGGAGCAGATATTCCTGATAATATTTCTAATCAGATTCCTACCAACTCATATTTATATAAATATGTCGATGTAACCAAGACATTGAGCAAACTTCCTGATCCAGATTATCTGTACGTACCTCTTCATCAGATAAAATATGGTCTGGAAAACAGTGCTATTCTCGAACTACAGAAAAACCTTCAAACACTTGGCTATTACGATCAGAACCCAAATGGAATATATGATGATCAGCTTGCGGATGCTATCTTTTCTCTCCAGAAATATTATGGAATTGTAACTGACGAAAATGAACCAGCTGCTGGATATTTTGGACCAAAAACATCAACACAATACAAAGACCTGCTCAAAAACAATCGAGAAACTATTGCAGACAACACATCTCAGATTCAATCTGTGAATCACAATATCCCCCTACAAAAAGTAGAAGAGAAAAATCCTGTCATCAATAAAATTATTCTCAGTCAATGACAGACTGGGGAATCAGTACAAGAACTTCAAAAAAACCTAAAACAACTTGGGTACCTCTCTATAAAACAGGTAACAAACTTTTATGGTTCTCTCACTACCAGTGCGATAAAAGAGTTTCAAAAGATGCAAAACCTTGAAGTTACCGGAAAATACGATACTCTCACACAAGAGCGTATCAATTCGATAAACAATGATTCTTTAGATGATAAAAATCTCGATTATTTTCAAATCGGAGGAAAACAAATTGTTGCTCGTGGACAAGAGGACAGAGAGATTCAATATCCCCAGATGGATGTAAATCTTGCTCTGTGAGACAATCAATCAAGCGTACAGGATCTTCATAACATGCTGTATGTTCTTGGTTATATATCCAACGAGACACAAGACACCTACTATAGTCTTGATACTGCAAATGCTATTTTCCTCTTTCAAAAAGAGCAAGGTATATTGTTTCATTCAAATGAAGTAGGATCTGGCGTATTTGGACCAAAAACCCGAGTAGCATTCAATAATGCTCTATATGAACACTATGTGGAGCCAGCTATCCTAAGCGCGGCCGTAAGCCAAAAAACTGTCTCATCGAATAATAGCTAAAAAAGTAGAGAAAAAACTTGCAAAAGAAAGCGGGGTTATATAATATAGACCCCGCAATATTAATCCCTGGTAGCTCAGCGGTAGAGTAGAAGACTGTTAATCTTTTGGCCACTGGTTCGAATCCAGTCCGGGGAGCCAATAATGCATTTTTCAAGAGGAAGTCCGATTATGGGCTTCCTTTTG
>JAYELJ010000028.1:0-5066 GCA_034717395.1 Patescibacteria group bacterium | reverse complement strand
AAACACATGGATCTCTCCAGTTCGTCCATATTTTGTGACAATTATCCTTGTGCTTTTTGCTATCGTATTTGTAGCAATGAGTTGTAAAGAAAAACAAGCATAATTTGCGATACTTATTGCTTGTAAAAAGACAATCCTCTCCATAAAATGGAGAGGATTTTATATACTTATATATTCTACTTATAATGTGCTACACACAACAACTAGAAAACGACTGGGTTTATTCTCACCATACTATGACAAAAGGATACCAGTACTCACAACAAGGAGCTATCAAACAATACAACGTAAAAGATAACAAAAATACTGTTAATTATACAGCTCTTATAGCTGGAAGCAGATCAAGGCTCTACTCGACCGAAGTCTCTATCAACAAACAAGAAAACTCAATACAATATACTTACTGCTCCTGTCCAGCATTTAGACAATCAGATGAGTGTAAACATGTGGCTGCACTTTGTTTTCATATAGATTCTAACCCTATAGATGTAGAAAGAATACAACAAACACTCGATTGGTCACGAGCATTTCTCCAAAACACACAAGAGATAGAAGAGTCCTCTGAAAAGAAATACCAACTCCGTATCAATATAAAAAGATTCTCACAGTACCCAAGTGATATGACCATGAGTCTCTATGAACAAAAGAAATGAAAAAATGGAAAATGGACGAAGTGAAAAATGCTCAAGAAAAAAGAAATACTCGAGCGTCATATCACAGACATAGCTGATATTGCAGCCTTTAGTGTGTCATCAACGAATCACTGGCATGGGCATCAAGATGAACCAGAAACATTTGAAACTTCTGCACAAGCATTTATATCTATAGTACAGAACTTTTCTGGAGAAATAACCGATATGGATGGAAACCCTCTTCCTATACATTTTTCGATATGAAAATGTATGATAGATATTCAAAAAAAAGAAGACACATACCAATTCAAAGGGCAACTATTTTTTCCAGATATACAAGGCCCTATTCCTTTTGATACAGGAGAATATATAGTCTCCCTGAGTAAATATGGAGGATTCTATAATCCCAAATACGGTCTATTCTTTTTTATCAGTGATTTCTCTCCAGCATTTCTCAATACTCTCTCTCAAGGAGCGATTGATATACTTCCTCAAGACATTACATGACTCAAACAAAACTCAAAATATATTAAGCATATCATTTCTCAGTCAACAAACCCCGAAATACTTCCGTTCAATATTCAGACATCAGAACCCAAAATGATTCTGACGCTCACAATACCAGAAGATCTCAGCTCAGCAGAACTTGCTTCTCAAATAATCTATGGAGATGAAACCCCACTATCGAGAACGGAAACTTCTCCCTATATCACTCTCCCAGAAAGTGAAGAAATATTTCAAAGGAATATCGAAAAGGAAGAAGCGTTATTCAACCAAATACCTGTAGAAAAACTGGAAACCATTGCACAGGTCATTCCTCAGTCACACTCTCTCAAATTTCATCTCCACAACACATCAGAAGAACATACACAGAGATTTTTCCAAGTTATTGATGATATGATTCAGCAATGAATTGACGTCCAATACAAACAAGATATCAAAAAAATATCAAACACAAGAATATCTCCAAAAGTAACCATCGATGAGCAGCAGCAAACCGATTGGTTTGACCTAACCATCAGTGCGCATATAGATAACACACCAACAGAGATCGAAAAAGAAATGATGGATAGTATACAAGCAGGAAAACCATATATTCTTCTCGAAAATGGGGAAGCGGTAAAGATCCATGAAAACTGGAAAAATATAGATAAAGAAATGCTCAGCACAGACATTGACACAAAAGGATCTCTCAATAGCTCTGTTGGAAAATATGACATTGGAAAACTCGCTGCTCTCGAGAAATCTATGAATAAGAAACAATCAAAGGCCTTTTCAGCACCAAAAACCTTCAAAAAACTTGCGAACCAACTTATCAAACACAAAGGAATACCAGGAGTACAAACACCCAAAACTATTCAGGCAGAGCTCCGTCCTTATCAAAAAGATGGCTATAAATGGATGTATTTTCTCTGGGGACAAGGGTTGAATGCTATCCTTGCAGATGATATGGGGCTTGGGAAAACTCTCCAAACAATAACGCTTCTGAGTAAATACAAGAACCTCAAAAAACTCAAAAAACATTCTCTGATCATCTGCCCAAGTTCTCTTACTTGGAATTGGTATAATGAGATTCAAAAATTTGCACCACACCTCAATGCGCATATCATTGAAAAAAGCACTTTCACTTTTCCCAATAAAAAAGAACAAGATGTGTATATCGTTTCGTACGGTATTATCAGTAATATACTTCAAAACAACCAAAACCTTCCTAATTTTTTTGCCGTTATTCTGGATGAAGCTCAAAATATAAAGAATTCGAAAACAAAACGAACGAAATCACTCCTCACACTACAATCGGAGCATAAACTTGCTCTTTCTTGAACCCCTATAGAAAATCATATCGGAGAGCTCTGGAGTCTGTACCAGTTCCTGATGCCAGGATTCCTTGGTCCAGAAAAACAATTTTTACAGAAACATAAAACGAAAGAAGAACTCACAAATCTCAGTCAAAAAATCAAACCATTTGTTCTCCGACGAACCAAATCAGAAGTCCTCAAAGACCTGCCAGAAAAAACAGAACAGACCATTGTTCTTGAAATGGAAAGCAAACAAAAAGCCAAGTATACAACACTCATGAACGCATACCAAAAAAATCTTCTTGGGCAAATACAAGAAGAGAAAATCGATGGAAAAACACAGTTTGAAATATTCGAAGCGCTCCTTCGTCTTCGTCAAACTTGCCTGCACCCAGACCTTATAACCAAAAAAGAAATAGCTCTTGGATCCACTGATATATCTATCAAATTGCGTCACCTCGAACAAACCCTTCCAGATATGATAGAAAATAATCACAGAATACTCATTTTTAGTCAGTTTCCATCTTTTCTCTCTCATATACAAGCTCTCCTCAACAAACAAAACTTTCCTTTCTTGTATATCGATGGACAAACAAAAAATAGACAAAAACTCGTTGATGAATTTCAAGATGGAGATATCCCTATCTTCCTTATCAGCCTCAAAGCAGGAGGAACTGGTCTCAACCTGACCGCTGCTGATACCGTGATCCATATGGACCCCTGGTGGAACCCAGCAGTAGAAAATCAAGCCAGTGATCGAGCACATCGTATTGGACAAAAACGATCTGTGTCTGTCTACAAATACATAGTAAAAGAAAGTATTGAAGAGAAAATTCTCATACTTCAAGAAAAGAAAAAAGCACTCTTTGAACAAGTACTCTCTGGAAGCAACAAAGGAAAACTATCAGCTGAGGATATTCGATTTATTTTTGAGTAGAAACATATCATTATTTCTCGATATATATATTGATTTCCTACAAAATATTAGATAATATTTAAATACAATTTTAAAAATATTAAATAATATTTAAATGCTGATTAGAAAAACATTTAAAGATATATCAAAAAATCTGAATAACAATAATATTCTGCTGCTTACCTGAGCAAGACAAGTTGGTAAAACAACCCTCCTGAAACAACTACAATTCTCTCTTGATAAAGATGCTTTTTCATTTTTTTTGAATCTAGAAGACCCTGATATTAAAACTCTCCTCAATACACATCCAAACAAACTTTTCGAAATAACCGGAAGCAGGCCAGAACAAACTCAATATATTTTTATTGATGAGATTCAATACCTCGATAATCCAACAAATTTCCTAAAATATATATATGATGAATATAAGTGAACTATTAAACTTATTGTTTCAGGAAGTAGTAGTTTTTATATTGATCAAAAATTTAAAGATAGTCTAATAGGGAGAAAAAAGGTATTTCATATCTCTACTCTCGATTTTGAAGAATTCCTTGAATTTCAAGGAAAAACACAACTACAACAAGTCATAAGAGAGAAAAGAACTCCCCCTCTGCTCTTGAAACAAGAAATGGAATCAAGTTTTTTGGAATATATTACCTACGGATGATATCCAGAAATTGTCCTGATAACAGATATAGAAGAGAAAAAAGAACGTCTTGCTGAGTTCACACTCGATTATATCAAGAAAGACATATACGACTCTAATATTGCAGATCAAGACAAATTCCTTGCTATACTGAGGGCTCTTGCTGCTCAAACATGAGAACTCGTCAATCTCTCTGAAATTGCAAATACATTTAATCTCAGTGTTCCTACAGTGGAAAAGTATATATATATCATGCAAAAGAGTTTTCATATACAACTTGTTCGTCCGTATTATACCAATATACGCAAAGAACTCAGCAAAATGCCAAAAGTCTATTTCCATGACATCTGATTCCGAAATAGCCTTCTCAAAAACTTTGAACCCATATCACTTCGAACAGATAAATGAGCTGTGTTAGAAAACATATGTTTTCGTGAATTTCTCTTTCTCTATGGGTGAGAAAATATACAATTTTGGAGGACTCAAAGCAAAAATGAGGTTGATTTTATTATAAATAGAAACCTTGCTTATGAGATCAAATACAGTCCTAAACTTATAAAAACAAGTAAGTACAAATCCTTCCAAAAACAATACCCAGAGATACCTTTAGAATTCATCACATTTGAAAATATATTTGAAATGATATACCAATCAAGCAGTGTAAAAAAATAATTCTCTATTACTCACCACAATAAATATGCAATTTCATCTCAAACACCTTTCTCCTTCTACACATAGCAATACTCGTGTGCGAAACATGATGAATTAAACATATCTTTTTCAAGATATGATATATGCATAAAAGATCACGAAGAATTGAATACATTGATCCAAAAGAAACGAAAACTCCCTATTGTCTCAGGGGAATTTGAGTTTCCATATAGACTCAGTAACTTTTATATATTGCTTTTTATGTATGTTTTCATCATACTAAAAACATACATAAAAATCTATAAAGTTTTCATTATGATACACAAATACAAATTCAGAAAAACATACCTGAGAAAAATAAAACCTTTTATGAACAAAGATATTATTAAGGTATTAATAGGGCAAAGAAGAGTTGGGAAAAG
>JAYELJ010000027.1:0-5135 GCA_034717395.1 Patescibacteria group bacterium | reverse complement strand
CACATACCATCCCATGCATATAGACTGTTTTGAACGGTGATTTTCCAAGTGCATAGGTCGACATGAGGATCATACGTGCCACCCAGAAAAAGATAATATCATGCCCAGTTTCCAGTACCGAGTTGGGAAAATAATCTCTCATATCTGCGGTATCTTTTGGACCATCCAGTGTAGAAAACGGCCAGAGACCAGAGCTAAACCAGGTATCCAGCGTATCTTCATCCTGTCTGTATCCTTCTTTTTCTGCCAGAGCACGGTCCACACAAATATTTCCTGCGTGGTCGTACCAAACAGGGATACGATGCCCCCACCAGATCTGACGAGAAATACACCAGTCTTCCAGGTCTTCGATCCAATTGTAGTACACCTTGTTAAATCTATCTGGAACCAGCTCCGTCTCCCCACTGCGTACCGCATCGAGCATCAGCTCTTTGAGTGATTTATTTCCACGGCTTGCAATCGGTTTGTTCACATCTACAAACCACTGCGGTGACACGAGTGGTTCGATTGGTGTATCCCCATGTCGGTAACAGTGCCCCACCGAATGTGGATTTTCTTTCACCTCTGGGATTTTCCCTTCTGCTTGTAGCTCTGCGATCAGTTGTTTACGAGCGATGAATCTCTCTACATTTTCAAATTTTCCTGCTTGTTCATTCAAATGAGCATTATCATGAAAGACATTAATCGTCTCGAGCTTATGTCTTTGTCCGATTTTGTAATCATTTGGGTCATGGCCAGGAGTAACTTTGAGACACCCCGTTCCTTTTTCCATATTCACATAGTCATCTCCAATGATAGGAATCACTCGATCAATAAATGGAAGCACCGCTTTCTGTCCAACAAGGAAATTGAAACGAGTATCTTCTGGGTGTACCGCTACCGCTGTATCTCCAAATAATGTTTCTGGACGGGTCGTTGCGATAGTCAGATGCCATTTGCCATTCAATTCAATCAAGTTTTGTTTTTGATCCGTATTTGCTGGGACAAAATCTTGGATCTCATACAACATATGATACATTTTCCCGTTTACATCTTTGTGATCTACTTCATCATCTGACAGAGTCGACTCACACTTGGGACACCAGTTGACCATACGCGCCCCACGATAAATAAGCCCATCACGATACATATCATGGAAGATATTTTCTACCGACTCTGAAACTTCTAGATCAAGGGTAAACTTTTCACGAGACCAATCCAAAGACGACCCCATCGCTGATATCTGTCCATTGATACGATCACGGTATTTGTGTGTCCAATCCCAACAATGATCCAAAAATTTCTCACGACCCATTTCTTTACGATCTGGCATACCTTGGTCAACCAGTGATTTTTCTACTACCGACTGAGTCGCAATAGCCGCATGATCCGTACCAGGAAGCCAAAGAGTCTTGTCCCCTTTCATACGGTGATAGCGAACCATGATATCTTGGAATGCTGCCATAGCAGCATGACCCAGATGCAGCTGTCCCGTTACATTGGGAGGTGGCAGTACAATACTAAAATTTTCTCCTGATGTGCAATACCCCTGCTCTGCACATACATCTGGGTTAAAGAGTCCTGACTCTTTCCAAGATTGGTAGACATCTGATTCATGATGTGAAGCTGTATAATTTTTTTGCATAATAGTATGAGTTAAAAGTGGATAAAAATTTGATACATATATATATGTATGATATTATGTAAATACCAATGGCCACATGGCCCACTGAGGAACCTATATCTTGTGATATAGGTTCCGTTTTTTATACTGGAAATATATCTTTTATAGCTCAGATGACTTTTCTAAATTCTGAAGATCCAAAGCGACGAATATATCTTTGTAATCTTTTTGTACTTATTAATCTCATTTGAGACAAGATAACTGAGTACTGTTTATCCTTGTATGAGACTCGATAATAATATTGATTATCTTCTTTTATTTTAGTACTCATAGGAACCGCCCATACAAGATCATTATTAAATTTTTTAATAACCAAGACGGGTCTTTCAAATGCATCGTTTTTCCCATCTTGTTCATAACCAATATTTACTCATAAAGAACACCACCAAACATCTCTTTCATGAACTCTTCTTTTTTTCTGAGAAGCATGAAGTTTTTGTTTTGATATATTCCACTCGTCAAAGTTTTTCTGCATAAGAAATATATAAATTAGAAATATATCTTGAATCCTCCTTCGGGAGGATCTTTTTTATTGTAATAAATCCCAACACTTCTTCTGTCATCTCGAGCAGAGTCGAGAGATCTGGTCGAACATACTCCAAAGAACAATCCTGGTATCGAGTTGAATCAGATTCCTCCACTACGGTCGGAATGACGAATAATTATAACAACAAAACCCACACAGACAAAAAGCCTGTGTGAGTCGCTACATATAAAACATATGCAAGGTACCAGCGATCTCTATACTCCATTTATAATAAGTATCACCCGCTTGCAAAGCTACACTACCTCTTTGCTTTATATGAGTGAACCAAAACTATGAAACAGTATAAAGATACAGAGTAAAAAAGCAAGGGAGATTAAAAGCAAATAATATACAAAAAAAGAGCAGATATAAAAATCTACTCATACAAATCTTAGAAAAAATCAATTTGTTCTTCCTGAGATTCTTCTTTTGGTAAAAAATATTCTCGTACCGATTCTATATCTGATACCAGAGGTAAATACAACCTATGTTTATTTTTCTCCGTGATCCGTGCCAAGCTCTTTCCTTCAGGAAATGTTGATATTGTTTCTCCTGATAGTATCATTCGAAAATCAATAATAGAATGGATCAATGAGTTGAACACTTTTAATTTTTCTACCCCCTGATTCCATTGATACATCGCTTCTATATCTTTCCATAAACTATCCTGTACCTGATGCATTCGTTTGGCAAGCAACAGGATTTCTGTACCAATATTATGAACAAAACATGATTTGATCCTGTATGAAAATAAAGATGAATAATTTTCTAAAACCTGTATAAAAGACGATAATCTTTCATATGTCATCATGCTGTTGACCCAATAATACTGATATTTCATCAGTTGTTGTTCATGAAACACAAAGCTTGATGTTGCCAAAATATCTCTATCTCTCTGCTCTATATCACATTGCATATCTCTATCCCCTATGACCATAACAAACCCTCCTTTCTCTATTTATATATCTCTTCTAGTTGCAAAATACTAACAAATAAGGAAGGTAAAATCAAACTATTCCATATGGACAGTTGTTCCTATATTCTCTCCCGAAACCACCCTCTGTATATTCCCTGGATGGAAAAAATCGAACACGACAATCGGAATATTCCCATCGCGACACAAGGCAAACGCAGTCATATCCATAACTTTGAGCTTTTTCTCTAACGCTTCTGAAGCCGTAATACTTGCAAATTTGATGGCATCATTATGTTTTTCTGGGTCTTTATCGTAGATCCCATCTACTTTGGTGGCTTTGAGCACTGCATCACACTGAAGCTCCAAAGAACGAAGTGCTGCCGCCGAGTCGGTCGAAAAGAATGGTGAACCCGTTCCTCCTGCCAATATACAGATCTGACCATTATTCAATGCACGGTCTACTGTTTCTGAGTTGAACTGCTGTCCAATAACACCTGGTACGGTGATAGCACTATATACTTCACAGTCCGCACCATGCTGGAGAAAAGCATCTTTGAGTGCTGCTGCGTTGAACGTAGTAGCCAGCATCCCCATTGCATCTGCACGATTACGATCCATGTGCGGTGCAAATGCCCCACGAAAAATATTCCCTCCTCCGATAACAATAGCAATCTGCACACCAGTTTCTTTCTGAACTGCCAATATTTCTTCACATTTCTGCGATACAAAATCTGCATCGATCCCAAATGGAGAGTTCCCCTGAAGAGCTTCACCTGAAAGTTTGAGTAATACGCGTTTCATAATATATATAAAAATTAAATATGTAATAAGTGAGACCCCGGAACTCAGTCCGAGGCTTTGTGTTTATTTATACGGGTGTCTTGGAGGATACCTAGGCTCCAAATCTTCTCCCATACCTTGACCATCTGTCTGACAATCCATAATACTCTGTAACTTTTTCATAGTCTATCTCCTTGTGCTACAAAAAATTATTTACAAAAAAAAGAAACGACCAAATCGGTCGAATCTTTTTAACTCATAAACGAAATAACAGAACGACAAACTCCAAGGCGAGAAGCCTTGAAACCTGATGTAATGCTATGTGTTGTTTTTCTTATTTTCATCAGGATTATTCTAAAAAAACAGGGGGGATTTTGCAAGGGAAAATAAAATTTTCTTGTCATACCCCAGGAGTACTTCTTTCAGGGTATTTCAGGGTCAAAAAACAAGCTGATCATCAAGTATTAGATCCTGAAACAAGTTCAGGATGACAGAGGGGCGAGCAGGGATGACAGACGATTTTGTCATACTGAGCGTAATGTAATGGAGTCGAACTCCGGTCGAGATGACAGAGGGGGCAAGGATGACAGACGATTTCGTCATACTGAGCGTAATGCAATGGAGTCGAACTCCGGAGGAGTGCTTCGAAGAAGCAGTATCTTATAGCAGAGAGTTGATCTTCTGTGTGCTGTCTGGATTCCCGATCGGAGTCGGGAATGACGAAGAAAGAAACCATGTTCTCGGAAAGATCTCTCCACTCCGGTCGAGATGACAGAGGGGGCAAGGATGACAGTGATGCAACAACAAAAACATGACAGCCAAAAAGGAAATCTGTATACTCTCCCCGCAGTTGATTCAAGCAACTGTGTCTCTTGGGTCTCGACCCTAGTAGACCCCGTCCATCCGGGCGTAAAAACAAATCGTCCTATGAAGAACCTTGGTGTTCTGCTTTGAGCTGTATCCTACGGGATACTGGTAGCCTGGCTACTCTTGAAAGCAAGTTAAATAAGAAAAAACCTCTATACTGTGGGCAAACACAGTGAGGTTTTTTCTTCGTAAAAAGCAAATCGTCCGCTTTTGTAACTCCATTATACCAAAGACAATCACAAAATCAAATAGATTTTTCCCGCCTCCGGTGTAGAGACACGCCAGCTGGCGTGTCTCTACTCCTATGTTCTCGGAAAGATTTCTCCACTCCGGTCGAGATGACAGAGGGTGAGCAGGGATAAAACACAAAAAGAACCCCGAAG
>JAYELJ010000026.1:0-22333 GCA_034717395.1 Patescibacteria group bacterium | reverse complement strand
TTTGCCATTCATTTTTCAGATCTGCACGAAAAGATTGCCAGGCTTGTGTTTGGTATAGTTTCTGAGATGCTTTTCCAAAATCCACACGAAGCTGATCATTTTGAAATACCTTTTCTACTGTTATGCTTTCTGGGTCCAATCAAAACTTTTCACAGAGAGAAAGATCCTGAAACCCAAAATCCACAATACGGTGTTTTACCGAATCATGTATCCATTTTTGTATGATCTGCTTCCACTGAGCAGTATCTGTCCGATCAAAATCGCTATGGAGTCTTTGAATAAGTTCTTTCATATCGAACCAGTATAGCACAAACCATCAAAAAAATAAACCATCAAAAAAAGCCGGTATAAAATACCGACCCTTATCCAAGACAAAGCTTGGTGTTTTTTAGTTGTCCGGTTGAGGGATAACTACCAGTAAGAACTTTTTGTTCTTGATTCTCTGTTTGATACCTTTTAGGGTATCAGCAGTAACCTTTGTATCTCTTGTAAAACCTATTTTTTTGAACACTTGACTTTGTTTTGCATCAAAACCTTCTGCCCAAAATTCTAGATATAACGGATAACTATCTTCATTGTACAATGAAATAGATCCAAGACCTGCTTTTGTTGACCAAATATTTTCTTCCATAGCTACTGCCATGATAGAATCTTGTTTTGAATCAATAAATGCATAAAGATCTTTCATAGCTTTTCCATTTGATCCATCTTTATTTTGAGCTCTTTTTGATACTGCTCGCCATTTTCGCTCAATTTTTTTCTTTCCATCATCATTTGCTACTGAACCAAGTCCTATCACCATATCAAGATTATCATTAGATACTGGGATATTTACTGTCCCACAAGGAACAACATCACCCTCTTCTATACAATGAATATTTATTTCATTGCCATCATCTACAACCGGAAACTCTTTTATTTCTCTTCTTGTACTCATTTTATTTTCCCTCTTTCTTTCATCTTTTTTCAAAATTATGTATCAAGGATATCAGAAAAGAATATTTAACACAAATTTTATTTTTTACAAGATAAAAACACACCAATCCTGGTGTGTTTTTATAATTACACATCTACTTCTACTTTCTTGGCGTTCGTCTGTATAAACTTCTTACGAGGAGGTACTTCTGACCCCATAAGTACTTCAAATACATTGTTTGCTTTCTCTGCATCTTCGATGGTTACTTGATACATTTGGCGTTGTTCTGGATCCATTGTTGTTTCCCAAAGTTCTTCTGGGTTCATTTCCCCAAGCCCTTTGTATCGTTGGATTTTGACTTTTGATTCTCCTTCATCTACCCCAAGCTCTTTGAGGTATTCTACTTTTTCTGCATCACTGTATACATAGTGGAGCTTTCCGCCTTTTGTGATCCCATACAAAGGTGGCTTGGCAATATACAAATGACGACGAGCCAGAACTTCTGGCATATATCGGTAGAAAAATGTCAGGATAAGTGTAGCAATATGTGCCCCATCGACATCGGCATCGGTCATGATAACAATTTTATGATAACGGAGACGATCGATATTGAAGCTTTCTCCAATTCCGGTACCAAGAGCAACGATCATATCTTTGACCTCATTGTTGGTCAGGATCTTATCCAGACGCGCTTGCTCAGTATTAAGGATCTTCCCTTTTAGTGGAAGAATAGCTTGAATATCACGATCTCGACCCATCTTGGCAGAACCACCCGCCGAGTCTCCTTCGACTATGTATATTTCACAGTCTTCTGCTTTACGAGAAGCACAATCTGCGAGTTTCCCTGGAAGAGTAGATCCTTCGAGAGCCCCTTTACGCACTACTGCTTCACGAGCAGCACGAGCAGCCATACGAGCACGAGCAGCAAGAGCACATTTGTTTACCATGGCTTTGGCATCGTTTGGATTTTCTTCCAAATACGTACTCAGAGCTTCTGAGAAAAGTTTGTCTACCATTGGACGAACTTCTGTATTCCCCAGTTTGTCTTTGGTTTGTCCTTCGAATGTTGGGTCACCGATCTTCACAGAAATAATAGCTGTCAGGCCTTCTTTCATATCTTCAGCTGTGAGGTTTGGATCTTTGTCTTTGAGAAGTCCGGCCTCGCGAGCGTATTTGTTTACGACACGTGTAAGAGCTGTACGGAACCCCGTAAGATGTGTCCCTCCCCCTGGATTGATAATATTATTGGTATAACATTTTATCGTCTCTGAGAAGGTTGTGTTGTATTGCATAGCAATCTCAACATAGCCGTCGTCGTTGTCACGAGAGATATACACAACATTGGTAAGTGTATCATGCTTAGCATTCATATGACGCACATAACTTGCTACTCCTCCTTCAAAGTAAAATGAGTATGAAGAAGATGGTTCTTGTCTCTTATCAAAGAAATTGATACGAAGACTTTTGGTCAGATAACACGTATTACGAAGATGATTGAGGATAAAATCCACATCCCAATCTACGGTAGAAAATACATCTGGAGATGGAAGAAAGGTAACTTTTGTTCCAGTTGCAGTAGATTTCCCTATTACTTCCAGGTCACCTGTTGGATCACCCAGTTCATAACGTTGTCGATACAATTCACCATCACGAGACACTTCTACTTCGAGCCATGTAGATAGAGCATTTACTACTGATGCTCCTACCCCATGCAAACCCCCAGACACTTTGTATCCTCCTCCACCGAATTTCCCTCCGGCATGCAGAACGGTAAATACTGTTTCGAGTGTTGATTTTCCTGTTTGAGAATGTTTTTCTACTGGAATACCACGACCATAATCTGAGACAGAAAGAGACCCATCAGGATTTACAGTAACATCGATAGAATCTCCGTACCCAGCCATAGCTTCATCGATTGAGTTGTCGAGCACTTCTTTGAGACAGTGATGCAGACCACGAGAATCTGTGGTACCGATATACATCCCTGGGCGTTTGCGTACCGCTTCGAGACCTTCGAGCACTTGGATCTGATCAGCATTATACTGCCCATCTACTTGTGTGTTGATTTGTACGTTTGTATCTGACATGAGCATTTCCTCATTAAAAATATATTATACACATAATACTCATTTCTCCTTTTCTATACAAGAAAAAAAGCAGCATATGCTGCTTTTCTATTTGCCATGTTTATTTTTCTAAAATTTTTACAGTCCATGGGCCAGATCATAAATTATCCCCACGAATCCAAGGATTGAGCATCCGAATATCTTTGTATGTCACCCCTTCACTTTGAGCAAGATTAACCAGATTTTCTATACTCTGATATTCCTTGTATTCAAATCCTGATTGAGAGAACATATCAGACTGCTCTATATGTACACCAAACTCTTGTGGATATTCCATCGCATACTTGATCGCCATAATACGAAATATATATGATGCAGTCTCTGAGTTGAGATAGAGATCAAAGAAGTTCGTAACTCATTGGTAATCGAGCATCACCGAAAGATTTCATTGTCCTACATTGTATGCCGCAAGAGCCAGATAATAATCATTAAATCGGTTATATAACTTTTGGATATACGATATAGCAGACACCGTTGCCTTTTCAAAATGCAACCGTTCATCTATGGTGCTGGTAATAGAAAGGTTATAGTCTTGAGCTGTCCCTGGCATAAATTGCCATATACCCGCTGCTCCAGCATGAGAATGAGCAGTAGGACGAAGAGCTGACTCTGCTACTGCAAGATATTTGAGATCTTCTGGCAGATTATTTTCTGAAAGATACTGTTCTATAAATGGAAAATACTGCTGAGATCTATAGAGATACAAACGAAGCTGATAGCTGTTAAATCCTTCAACCATAAGATGTTTTACCCAAAGCTCCTGAGAAGCAAGATCTAGTTTTTGGATATTGATTTCCTGACCAAGAAACTCTATTTCCCAAGGAATAGTAAAATCTTGTTTTGGATTCTCTGCACTGGGAATCAGAATATATATGAGTAATATAATAATTCCCACCAGTATAAGATGTTTTATATTTTTCATAATATATGTTTATTCCTCTTCTTCTTTAAGAAATATTGATCTGAATCGAATATACTCAGAAAGACGAAGCCCTGTATAATGACCAATAACAATATTGAGCAATATAGAAAGAAGTGATATTTCTGGATAAATAAGAAGCACCGTTCCTAGAGAACTAAAGCTCGCAATGATAGCATAAGAAACGAGAGAAACAAAAAGTGTCTGGATGAAAGACAACAATGCAGAGTTGACTCACTCTTGTGCAGTCGAAAGAAGAAATCTGTCTACAACAAACAATAAAATCAGAAACGGAAGAACAGAAAGACTATTGAGCATAGTCAGTCCAAAATATGAAAATGCTGCCAGCAAAAATATAATAGACAAGACCGTAATTCCCAAAATCATAGCAGTTCTTGGCACATACAAAAGATTAAGCTTTTTGACCAGAACCCTTGATACAATAGCTACCAACAATAAGTATACAAGAATAATGAGACTATTAGCCAATCCAATACTCATAAATACTACTGGAAGGATCACTGGGAGTACTATTCCAAGAGTCGAAATACCAATTACCTGTCGAAATACAGTAACCAAGAAAGCAAGAAGAGGAAGGACCAGTATAAACGACAACATGGTCATCGACACCCCATTTTGGATAAGACGAGAAACCAAAAATGACAACACATTCCAACCTTCAAAACGATCAATTCTTTCATCTATTTGAATATACTCTACTTCAGAATGAGAGAGGATATCTGAAAAATCCGTATTAGTTTTATCGAACAAAACATGGACATCATCTTTTTGTAGAAGATACATATCTTTGAGATCCAAAATATCATAAATATTCTTGATCAATTGAGCAGAAATATATTGATTCTGGTCAGATATAAAAATAAATGTTTTTCCATGTAACAAATCCCTTTGGTTTCGAGCAAACTCTGTCAGAGCATCAATACTGGCACTATCGAGCATCCAGAAAAACAAAATAGAATGACTTTCTATAGAATTGGTAGAGTTGTACAGAGACGAAGAAAATGTTTCTGTCTGATCTGCTACTTGATTTTGCAGATACCAGCTCTGACTCTTGGCAAACTCTGAAACGAGTCTGAGTTTACCTTTTTGCTGAGGATCTCATGTTTTTCCAAATATAATAGCCGTATCTTGGTAGACTTGTATATCTTCTTTGGTTTTACTGCGTTTTTTACCATCTGATATTTCAAGTTCGACGACATGCTCACCTGGATCAGAAAATCTCCAGAGTATCTGAGAACTATGATCACTGAGACGCACTCCATCAATTATCCAGTAGTAGACGAGTTTTTGATCTTCGAGTGCATAAGAATTTTCTCCACTAATAATAAATCCCTCGTCTAATTGTATAATAGATGGAACATCTATTTCTGCTGTAATAGGTTTGTCAGCAGCAATAGATGTTCCCAGCTCCAGCTGAATATCTTCAGAAAGAGAAGCAGCCCCAAATGCAATATTTGGAGCAATCAAAAGAGAGAATATAATCGATATAAGAGAAAAATATTTTATTTTAGTCATTGGTATGTTCTTCATCGTGATCAAAATATCGAATCACATGACTTCTTGGATGATGACGTAGTTTTTCTAACACTTTTGCTTCGATCTGACGAATACGTTCACGAGTCACATTGAATTCTTTTCCTACTTCTTCGAGTGTATGAGACACACCATCTTCGAGACCAAAACGCATGATAATAATCTTACGTTCACGAGGAGAAAGATAGTTGAGCATTTCAGCAACAGCTTCTTTAAGAAGCTGTTTAGAAGCTGTCTGATCTGGAGTAAGAGAATCTTTATCTTCAATAAAATCTCCCAATTTTGAGTCTTCTTCTGAACCCACAGGAGCTTCCAAAGAAACTGTATCCTGAGAGATCTTCATAATATGACGAACCTTGTCTACTTCAATCATAAGCTCAGCTGCGATTTCTTCCGGAAGAGGTTCACGACCAAGTTCTTGTACCAATCGACGATGGGTGTAGTTGAATTTATTGATCGTCTCTACCATATGGACTGGGATACGGATCGTACGTGCTTGATCAGCTATCGCACGAGTGATAGCCTGACGGATCCACCATGTAGCATATGTTGAGAATTTAAATCCTTTATCTGGGTCGAATTTTTCTACCGCACGAAAAAGACCAAGATTCCCTTCTTGAATAAGATCAAGAAATGAAAGACCACGACCAATATATTTTTTAGCCAAAGAAACTACCAAACGAAGATTCGCTTCTGAAAGATCTTTTCTTGCCTGAACATCACCTTTACGGATTTTATATGCCAACTCTACTTCTTTTTTGGCATCAATTAAAGGAATCTGACCAATTTCACACAAATACAAACGAATAGAATCATTTGCGATTTCACTCATATCCATCTGCTGTTTTTTGGCAGCAGCATCTTTTTCTTCTTGCTCTTCTTCTTCCATTTCACGAAGATCTTCTTCCGAAGGTTCTTCATTTAATTCTTCATCTTCTTCTGTCTCATCTGTACTCTCCCCATCAACTTCAGGTTTTTCTTCCTTATTTTCTGTATCTTTTTTGGCTAGTTTATCTTTTTTAGTTTTCTTCTCTTTTTTTGGTTTTTCTGGATGAGAAGCAAATCCTTTTTGTTTCTCTTTGATTTCGATCCCTAATTGACCAAGAATAGAATATAGCTCATCCACTAGCTCGATATCATCTTCCATCTGAGGGAGATAGTTGAGTATTTCATCCTCTAAAAGAAAACTTTGTTCCCAACCTTTTTTAATAAGTTTTTGAATATTTTCTGGGAACTTCCCAAGTATATCTTTAAATTTTGGTGTCTTTTTTGCCATATCTTTAGAAGTTATAGGTTAATGATGTTTATACACGATACTCTACTTCATGTGTTATCTCACGATAATCTACAAACTCGAGAACGAAACCTTCTTCGATCTTCACTGGAGTAGCCAGTGTCATACCACACTGATTCCCTTCTTCCATACGATCCACTTTTGTTTTCCCACTCTGTAGATCGATCACAGAACCAACTCCGAGTTCTTCTCATCCTTTAAAGATTTTCACATCAAGATCTTTTTGAATGTACCCTTCCGTAATTTTTCCTCCGACAATCATTTCTTTTTTCCCATGATGGAATACCCCAAGGATTTCTAGTTTCCCAGCAATAAATTCTTCTTTTTCTGGTTCGATAAGACCATGCATTACTTTTTCAAGATCTTCGATCATCTTATAGATAATATTGTATTCTTTGATTTCTACCCCTTCTCGATCAGCAAGCCCCATAATCGTTGCTGATGTTTGCACATGCAATGAAATAAGCATTGCCTGCGATGCACGAGCCATCATGATATCAGACTCTGTCACTCCTCCTACACCTGTATGGATGATTTGGATAGCTACACGCTCAGAATGGATTTTCCCGAGAGATTGTTTGATAGCTTCGATAGAACCTTTTGTATCTGCTTTGATAATAAGCTGAAGTGTTGTCATATCCCCTTCTGCTACTTTTTTGGCAAAGTCACGAGCCGTCATTTGTTTTTCTGCAAATGCTTTCAATTTTCGTTCGTTATAGATCTTGAGAACAAGATCACGAGCTTCTTTTTCTGTATCCATAACACGCAGTACATCTCCAGATTTTGGTACTTCATCGAGACCAGCAATAAGAACTGGAGTAGATGGCTCTGCTTTTTTCAATTTTTGATTCTTTTCATTGAGAAGAATACGAGTCTTCCCAAACACAGATGCAACTACACAATTATCTCCGATATTCAGTGTTCCAGAGTTTACAACTACTGTTGCTACTGGACCAAGGTTTACATCTTTGTGTGCTTCGATCACGGTCGCAATGGCATTTCCAGATGGATCAGCATGAAATTCTTCAACTTCTGCTGCCAGGAGGATCATATCGAGAAGTTCATCGATTCCTTGTCCTGTTTTAGCAGAAAGTGGAATCATAGTAGTGGTTCCTCCCCAGTCTTCTGATACCAGCTCGTGCTCTGACAACTCGGCTTTTACTTTATCTGGGTTTGCTGCTTCGAGATCACTTTTGTTGATCGCTACAAGAATAGGCACCCCCGCTGCTTTTGCATGATTGATCGCTTCAATAGTTTGTGGTTTTACCCCATCATCTGCTGCTACAACAAGAATCACAATATCAGCCACTTTTGCTCCCTGTGCACGCATACTTGTAAAAGCTTCATGACCTGGGGTATCAAGAAAAGTAATTTTTTTATTATTTTTTTCTACTTGGTATGCCCCAATATGTTGAGTAATTCCTCCTGCTTCCCCAGAAGTGACTGCTGTTTGTCGAATAGTATCTAGGAGTGATGTTTTCCCATGATCTACATGCCCCATCACAGCGATCACTGGTGGTCGTTCCTGCAGATTATCTTTTGCATCTCCTACCACATCATCAATGGTGTATTCATGTGTTTCTTCGACAACAGGAGCTTCTGCTACAATGTAATCCAAATCTGAAGCGATGATAGATGCTGTTTCAAAATCAATAAAATCATTTGCTGTCAGCATAACACCATTCCCCATGAGAGTTCCCATAAGCTCACCAATAGATATTACAAGAATATCCGCAAACTCTGATACGGTCATCTGAGCCGGAAGAGCAATCTCTTTTGGTTTTTGTTTCTCTTCTTCTTCCACAATAGCACGAGCTTCTTTTTTCATTTGAGTTTTTGTCTTCCCATGAGCAGATTTGAACTCTGCTTCTTTCTTCGCTTTTTTACGACGATTTTCGATGAAATACATTTTTGATGAATCTGGACCATCTTTTTTCTTCTTCTTGTTTTTCCCTGCAGAAGACGAATACGCTGGTTTGTTTGCAGAATTGCTCCATTGTTTTTTCTGTTCTGGTTTTTTTGATGATTTTGATTCTTCTTTGACCTGAGAAGCTTTTTGCACACGAATAGGTTTTTTGTTTTTCTTTTCTTCTGCTAGTTTTTCTTTCCACTCTGCACCATAACGAAGCTTCGCCATTTTCTCCTCTTCTTTCTTATTAAACATATCTCGTTTCTTCTTATCTGCTTTCTTTTTATCTTCTTTTTTCTTCTGCTCCAAAGCTTCTTTATCTGCAATATTTTCTACTTTCACACGAGATTTTTTGATCGTAAATTTCTTTTTGACCTCATCATCTGTAGATTTTGTCGCTGGTTTGTTTGATGTTTCTTCTTTTTTCTTTTTTGGCGCTTTGTCTGCTGGTTTTTTAGCTGGTTTAGTTTCTGATTTTGCAGCAGCTTTCTTTTTTGGAGCATCTGGTTTCTTCGGTGTCTTTTTCTTTGGGGATGCCGATGTAGATTCTGTCTTATTTTTTGGGTCTTTCAAAACCGATGCGATACGATCCTGTACCACATGTGCCATCTCATCCTTTACCGTTGATGCACGAGGACCAACACCAAGACCAAGAGTCTCTACGTGCTGACGGAATTCTTTTGTGGTTATTCCAAGGTCTTTTGCTATATCTGTAATTTTTTTTGCCATAGGTATAATAAGGATTTAGAAGGTAAAAGAAGAAGTGATCTTATCGTATTCGGTTGATCGCAAGAAGATTCTCTGCATCAGACAAAGCATCGCCTATAAATTTATCATGGAGTTTTTTTCGTTCTTTGAAATCAGGAACAGACATACAAGCCATTCGAAGCTCTACTCACATTTTGTTCCCCAGCTCTGCGACATATTCATGCAAAACTTTTTGATCAAAATCTCAGACAAGAAATATATCAAATATTGAATTTTCTTTTTCGATAAATACTCCACTCAACATAAGAAACTGAATATCTCAGAATGCAGCTATTTCCTTTGTTATAATCTTGTGATCAGCAAGACTTTTGATCACCATACTCCGAAGCTCTTTGTAAAACAAAAAGTTTTTATTGAGATGGTAATACTTTTTTCTATCTTTCAATCGACTTCTGAGTAAGCCTATTTCTTTGAGGTTGTCGAGCTCCCTGCGAACAGAGTTTATCTGTTCTCAAAGATCACGGGTGAGTTCACGCACAAAAAACTCATCATCGGGATGAGTTACGAACAAAGAAATAAGTTTCACACGTGTGTTCGAGGAAAAAAGATGGGAAAGTATCTGTTTTGGAAGTATAGAGGGTAGAAAAAGCCCTTTATTTATATAGTATTTGAGCCAAAAAAGCAAGAAGGAAAAGAAAGAAACAATGTTTTAAAATTGCGGACGTACTACACTTTCACAGAAACTTCACCTACTTCTTCTATCTCGGCATATAGTTCTATACTCGGAATAACAGCGAATGGAGTGCCTATCTCTTTTCATTGTATCTTCATACGAATAGATACTGGACCAGACTGTCTATCCAAGATCTCTTTGACTGATTGCAAGTGAGATTTGAGTGCTTTTTTAGAAAAATCAAGAAGCCAAGTATCAGCAGCTAACACTTTCTCTACTTTCCCAGAAGAGAGCTCGTCTGCTGCTTCCATATCAACATCTTGTACAGTATTGAGCATGAGTTTAAGTTCGTCTTTGTACTCGTCTATCTTTCCTTCAAATATAGCTATCTTCCCCATCTCCAAATCCCCAGAGATTTTCTCATAGGTTTTTGGAAATATAGTAGATTCGATCTTTCCCGATCCATCATCGATCTCCAAGAAGGCCATCTTATCCCCTTTCTTGGTAGTGATCTCACGAAGACTGGTAATCTGTCCACCAAAACGTTTTTTGGACCCAAGATCCCCGGGTTCCAAATTACCAATACGAGCTACTTTTCGTGATTTGAAATACGGACGGAGGTCTTTGAGAGGGTTTTCTGAAATATACATTCCCAGTACCTCCTGTTCCCATTCAAGACGTTCTTGTTTGGTCGATTTCTCTGCTGATTCGAGTCTGAGATCCATTTTCTCCACATGCTGATCCCCGAGCAAAGAAAACATATCCATTTGGTTTTCATCTACCGCGATATTATTGGAACGAGCATACGAAAGAATATGTTCCATGTTTTCGAGCAAGACTTTCCTATCTCCATATTCATCCATAGCCCCTGCTTTTATAAGAGCTTCAAGTGATTTTTTGTTGACCATTTTCCCAGGAACTCTCGTTACAAAATCTGCAAGCCCAGCAAACGGACCATTTTTTTCTCGTTCTTCTACAATAGCATGAGCTGGTTTTTCTCCCAAACCTTTGATCGCCACAAACCCTACAGAGATAGTCGTATCATCGACTACCGTAAACCCTGTAAGGGATAAATTAATATTCGGTGGAGTAATAGTAATACCCATCGATTCACACTCTTCCAGTTCAATAACCACTCGATCAAGATTTTCCTGATCGGAAGTGAGAAGCGAAGCCATAAACTCCACAGGATAGTGTGCTTTGAGAAAAGCTGTCTGATACGCAACCAAAGCATAACAGGCAGAATGAGACTTATTGAAACCGTATTTCGCAAACTCTTCCCAACCATGCCAGACTTCCTCGGCAATACGAGCATCGATATTGTTATCTTTACAGCCAGCAAGGAATTCAATTTTCATCTTTTCCATCAGCTCGGCAATCTTTTTCCCCATCGCTTTACGCAGGACATCCGCCTGACCTCCGGTAAATCCTGCCATTGTTTTTGACAGGTTCATGATCTGCTCTTGATACACCACTACTCCATAGGTATCTTTCAACGCTGATTCCATCACGGAATGCGGGTAGTTTATTTCCTCTTCACCATTTTTTCGTTTCACAAAAGACTCGGTCATCCCCGAGTTGAGAGGTCCTGGACGGTAGAGTGCTGCCATGGCAATAATATCATCGAACACCGTTGGTTTGAGATCTTTGAGGTATTTTTTCATACCAGATGATTCAAACTGAAACACCCCTGTTGTCTGACCTGCCGCAAAAAGTTCGTACACTTTCTCATCTTCGAGATCTACTCCATTGATATCGATTTGCACCCCATGTCTCCGGTCTATAATCTTCATCGCTCGTTGAATCACGGTAAGATTCTTGAGTCAGAGGAAATCCATTTTCAAAAGACCAATATCCTCCATAGGAGGGTATTCGTATTGGGTCTGTATCTCTGTATCCCCGGTAGCTGGCATCAGAGCACAGTAATTTACCAGTGGTTTATCTGAGATAATCACCGCACAGGCATGCGTCCCGGTATGACGAACACATCACTCTAACTTGAGAGCAGTATCTACGAGAAGTTTCATCTCTTCATCTTTATCGTATTTTGTTTTAAACTCCTCGACTTCAAATGCTTCTTTGAGCTTAGTTCCTGGCTTCCCAGGAATGAGCTTCGCCATAAAATCCACACGAGAAAGTTCGATTCCCAGTGCACGACCAACATCTCGCATAGCTCCACGGGCTGCCATAGTACCATAGGTTACCACCTGTGCTACATTTTCACTTCCGTATTTTTGAGTTACATATTTTACTACATCGGTACGTCGAGTATCAGCAAAATCAATATCGATATCGGGCATAGATATACGATCAGGATTGAGAAAACGCTCAAACAGCAGATCATATTTGAGAGGATCCAAATCGGTAATCTCCAGAGAATACGCCACAATAGATCCCGCAGCCGAACCACGACCTGGCCCTACCATAATCCCCTGCTGTTTGGCATAGTCGATAAAATCCCATACGATCAGGAAGTAGGCGTCAAACCCCATCCAAGTAACCGTTTGCAGTTCGAACTCAAGACGAGCTATAATTTCTTTCTGCTTCTCATCGAGCATATCTGTTTTGGCCAGCAAAACGGGGTAATCTGTTTCGGGCATTTTGAGATCTTTCCCAATAAAGTTGGGCATCTCTGTTTTTTGTACTTCTTCTAATACAAGATCAAACCCATAGCGTTTTTCTATCCCTTGGTAACACAGCTTTCTCAGATACTGTTCGTCATTGAGACTATCGGGACAGTCGAATTTTGGAAGACAATCGAGGTTCCATTCGATGTCTACATCACACATGTCTGCAATTTTGATACTATTTTCTATCGCTTCGGGAACATCAGAAAATAGCTCCTGCATTTCTTCTGTACTTTTCATATAGGCATCTTGGCTATATGAGAAATGATTGGGAGCATCGATGATAGTCTGATCCCTTAGGGCTGTGAGCACATTGAGAGCCGAATGATCTTCTTTGCTTGTAAATCGGGTCGCATTGGTAGCGAGTATTTGCAGATCATGATCCTGAGCAAACTGAAGTAGCTGATCAGAAAGACGACGCTGATCCTGGTCCATATCAGAATAACGAGTGATTTCGACATAGTATCTCTGACGAGTAAATATTTCATCCATCTGAGCTACCCATTTCTCTGCAGCGAGAACATCCCCTTCTTTGAGATACTGCCCCAAACGAGAAGAAGCTCCAAAAGCAGCTACGAGACCCTCACTATGTTTGGCAACTATTTCGTAATCCAAACGAGGTCTATAATAAAACCCCTCGGTATACGAGAGAGAAGAGAGCATCATCATATTCTGATACCCTTGCTGGTTGGTAGCATACAACAGCATAGCGGTACTCCGACGGTCGAGCATTTTTTCTTTATCCAAACGCCCTCGTGCTGCGATATATGCATACATCCCAAATATAGGTTTGATACCTTCTTTTTTGCACAGCTTCGAGAATGCTGGATACCCAAAAAGCGCACTATTATCTGTAAGTGCGACCGCTGGCTGCCCGAGTTCCTTTGCTTTGGCTATAATACTCTTGGGAGTAGATATCCCATCAAAAAGCGAATACTGGGTATGATTATGAAGATGAACGAAAGACATATGTATTATTATTTGCTACCTGTTGAACCGAAACCTCCACGATCTGAGCTATTCCAATCTCCTTCCTGTATATCACAACGCATAACAGGAAGTATCATTCCTTGCCCAATACGTGTTCCTTTTTCTATAAAAATATCTTCGTCTGCAATATAGGCAAACATAATATCATCCCCAGGACCATTATAGTCTTGATCCACAATCCCAATTTCATTGGCCATGCGTAGCCCTTGTTTTTTGTAGGTTGAGCTACGAGGAGCCAGCACCAACACATACCCTTCTGGAATATTGATAGAAAGCCCTGTTTTGATAAAATTAAGCCCTTTCCTTAGCTGAATATCTTCATATGTTGCAAAGTCGAATGCTACAGCACCTTCTGTCTGGTACTGAGGAATAATGGCATCTGAGTGAATTTTTCTGAATTGAAGCTTCATAAATGAGTGGAAAGTTACAAGTTGAAAAATAAAAGTTACAAGGAAATTATTTCCCAAAATTGCGTTTGCAAGATTGATAATATTCGAGAGATGCATCCCAGTCTGACTGAGAAAATTCGGGCCATCTGGTATCGGTAAAATACATTTCGGCATAAGCCGCATTCCAGAGATAAAACCCGGAGGTGCGAATGTCTCCTCATGTGCGAATCATAAGATCCATCATAGGGAAACGAGCAGAGTCGAGATTCTGGGACAAAGATTCTTGTGTAATAGCTATTCATTGATCGAGACAGGTCTGTATACCGCGCATCACCTCATCTTGACCTCCATAATTGAGAGCAAGGATAACAGTCAGAGCTGTATTATCTTTCGTACTTTCTTTCATATCATGCAACACCTGCTGTTGCCTGTCTGGAAGCTCTGATATACCCCCAACTGTTTCGAATCGTATATTTTTCTCTTGGAAATCTGAGAAATATTTTGGGAGCTGTTCTATCAACTTCATAAGATGCTGGACTTCCTCGGGATCACGTTTTTTCCAGTTGTCGGTAGAAAGTGCCCAAAGAGTAATAAATGGAATCTGAGACTCCAAAGCATACTGTACCACTTCCTTGGCTCGATCAGCTCCACGAGTATGACCCAGTATCGCTTGAAGTTTGTTTTTCCGTGCCCAGCGACGATTCCCATCCATGATAATACCGATATGTATAGGGGATGATAGATGCAAGATGATAGATAATAGATACGAGATAAAAACAGATACCCTCTATTTTTTGCGGAAAGCAAATTGGGCATAGCTCCCTTTTGTCTGATCAGAAATCAATTCAAAACCATGACTTTCAAAAAACTGAATCATTGTGGGAGGATGATACAACCGAATAGTCAACAAATGAATGGACTCTGGAGGCAAACAATGAAATCGAGTTTTTTTGTATGATGCTGTAATTGGCTGTGTTATTTCAAACTTATATGAGCATTTCAAAACTCAAGCCGAATCCTCTGGAGATGTTGTAAGAACAAGCTTACCTTTACTTATATCAATTCATGCTTTTTGCAAAGGATATAAGACAAAATCTCTCCAAAGATCATCATGAATACGTTCTGTATAATTTCAGAAAATAGATAAATCCATATTTTTAGCAAGACTCTTTCTCGCTAAAACATCAAACCATAAAATATCATCCTTTTCCATCATATTATATAAAGTATCTACAATATTTGTAGGAGGTATATTTCCAATAGTTCCTCACAACAAAGAGAATACTTTTTTATCAAAAGGATCGGTATACGATTCTATTTTTTCTGGAAAATCAATTCGACTAAAATCGATACATAAGAATTTGGCCTGAAATGCAGACTCTGATTCAAAATAATTGTTTCTTGCAGACTCTAACATAGAATAGGAAGAATCCACTCCAAGAAGAGTATAATCATCGACTTTGCTTGATATTTTATTTACTACAGCAAGATCTATTTTTGCTTGTCCACAAGCTAGAGCAATATACGCTTCTTTTGTCTGATGAGTGTATATATTCTTTTGCCAAAATGTAAAATAATCTTCATCCGTAAAAACGTCTTGAAGAAGACCCACTCTCTTTTTTACAGCTTCATAATAATTATAATAATTTGTGGCTCCATCCTCGAGATACAAAAATTTTTGATCAATAGAACGATCTTTGATATTTTGAATAAATTCTTTATCAAGATCCCAATCGGAAATACCAGTGAAAATTTGAGACATATCAGTAAATTATTAAATACTAAAAGAAGAAACAGACATCTTAGCTTGACCAGAATCTAATAAATAAGGAGCGATAAACTGAAAAGACACTTCAAAATTCACACCATCTCCTGACATAGAAATAACCTCTACACTTTGATCGAATTCAGGGTTTTCACAGAGTTGAGCAAAAATCTCCTGATTTTTAATCTTCCAAACAACCCGGTCTGTATTACGATACACCCCCTGGAAAAGCGCCATATCAAAATCGGAAAATGTATCATTGTACAATGCTGATTTGAGCTGAACTGGCTGAGATACTGAGTTTTCAGACATAAAAGTATCAAAATTCTGCTGTGCTCGGTCGAGGGTAAGAGAAGGGTCGCAGCAACGAATAATCTTCCGAAGTGGAGAGAACAAAGCCTGGGTCTCGAACGACATACGTATCTGCTTGTGTTGTTTGAGGTTTTTGAGAGACTGCATATTGTGTTCTCTATCGGCAAGTTTGACGACAGCACAACGAACATCTTTCATAATACCAAAAAGAAGTTTCTCTGTTTTGGAATCGAAGTGAAGATCGGGGTATGAATGATACACAGGAATAGTTTTGGTAAGAGCATCCACGATAAATGAGACCTGTTGTCCAAAAAGATCATCAATCGCTTGTACAGAAACAGTACAGTCTTCTACCGTATCGTGCAGAAGAGCTACGATAGTAGTAACCTTGTCTCTGTACCGTTCCTGCACTCGAATAGCTACTGCTATTGGATGAATAATATATGGAGCTCATGATTTCCGAGTCTGGCCTTCGTGCGCTCTTGTTGCAAAATCTAATGCTTGAATAATATCTCATTGATCAGATTCTGAAAAACAGGAAATACTTAAAAAAAACTGCTCTCGCAGCTCATCAATATTTTCGGTTCGAATAACACAAGATTCAGACATATAACTCAAATATTAAAATAAAAGAGTAACAATAGGATGTTACTCTTTTTCATATCTCTTTTCCAGTCTAAAACTCTATTTTTGATTCGATATAATTGCGTAATTCTGAAATTGGCATACGAACTTGTTCCATGGTATCACGATCACGAACGGTAACCGTGTCTTTGAGGGCTGGGTCGTTATCATTTCCTGTACCTGTTGTATCAAAATCTACCGTAATACAGAGCGGTGTTCCAATCTCATCTTGTTTACGATAACGTTTCCCGATCGACCCTGATTCATCGAAAGTAATAGCAAAGTGCTTCGAAAGCTGAGCGTACAAGTCTTGCGCTTCTGACGAAAGTTTTTTCGTCAAAGGCAGGATGGCTGCCTTGTATGGTGCTAAGACTGGTGCGAATTTCATCACTGTACGAGTATCTCCTTCTGACACTTCTTCCTGATGGTAGGCATCACAAAGCACCATAAGAAGCGTACGAGAAAGACCAAAGCTTGGTTCGATTACATATGGTACATAACGCTGATTTGTTTCCGCATCAAAGTACGTCATATCTTGCCCACTGTGTTCCATATGTTGTTTGAGATCAAAATCAGTACGCGAGGCACAACCCCAAAGCTCTGACCAGCCAAATGGAAACTTGTATTCGATATCAAATGTTCCCGAAGAATAATGAGAAAGCTCATCATCATTGTGCCAACGAAGACGAAAATTTTCTTCATGATTTACCGATAAAACATTTTTATAAAAGTGCGTAAGATCATCTTCCCATTCTTTATGAGCTTCTACATGCTCACCTGGTTTCACAAAATACTCGATTTCCATCTGTTCGAACTCACGTGTTCGGAAAATAAAATTCCCCGGAGTAATCTCGTTACGAAAAGCTTTCCCTGTCTGGCATACACCAAAAGGAAGCTTGGGACGCATAGACTGCATAATTCTTTTGAAATCCACAAAAATCCCCTGCGCTGTTTCTGGACGAAGATAGATATCTGCTCCAGCATCTGCTGTTACCCCTTGCTTGGTAGTAAACATCAAGTTGAATCGGCGCACATCTGTCCAGTTGCAAGCACCACAGTCTGGGCAAACTATTTTCTCGTCGATCATATAATCACGTGTTTTTTCATTGGACCATCCATCTGCCACATCATCGATTCCTTTTGTTTCCCAATAATCCTCTATCAATTTATCTGCACGATGACGAGTATTACACTCTTTACAATCGATCAATGGATCCGAGAACCCTCCCACATGTCCCGAAGCCTCCCATACTTTTGGATTCATCAATATAGCAGCATCGAGACCATACATATTATATCTGCGTTGCACGAACTGCTGCCACCATGTATCACGGATATTATTTTTGAGCTCGATCCCAAGTGGTCCATAATCCCAGGTATTTGCAAGCCCCCCATAGATTTCTGAACCTTGGTACACAAACCCACGTGCCTTTGCCAAATTCACTAGCTGATCTAAATTTTGTAAGGTTTTCATAGTAATAAGTTGAAAGTAAAAATAGAATATAATCAAAAACTATGTCATTTCGAGTGTAGCAAAGCGGAATCGAGAAATCTAATTCAACCAGATCCCTCGGTTCCATTTCATTGCACTCGGGATGACAGTATTATTAGAATACCCAGCCCAAACCGTTATACTTATAATAGCGAATATATTTCATATTGATTTTATGAGTTTATTTATTTATAATGTACACACAAATGTCCTTCGGGATCCTCCCTCTTGTTTCGACAAGAGGAGAAAAACAAGAGAAATTCTAGAACCAAAAATTCTGGAGTTTCTTTTTTATTATATTGAATTCATTTTTTGGAATAATTCAAATTTTCTCAATACACCTTCTTTTATCAATAATTTTAGGTTGAGAAGTAATTATAAAAGAACTTCTTTCAAATATAGAATCAGATAAGGGAATATAGAAATCATTATCTTTCCCTTTTGTTGTAAGAGAAATACAAAGAAATACTGATCCTAATTTTTTCAATATGAGCACAGGTCTTTTGAAATCTGATCATTTTCCGCTCTGCTCAAAACCAATATTCTGTCACATATGTATATACCAAACCTCTCGAGGTTTTATAAAAAAACCTTTTGGATCTTTTCTATCCAATCCTTGGATATGTAATCGATATTTCAACTCACTCCATAGATTAAATAAAGTCTTCATATTCTACATTTTAAAACATACAAAAATCCCAAGATATAGACATATATACCATCGAAATGAATCAACAATACATACATATATACCTTGGGATCCTGGGATTTTGTCAGGACGGTTCCACCCAAGTTCGTGCATGTAGAGACGTAATATATTACGTCTCTACATGCACACTCCTCATTCTCAACAATAGAATACCCTGTGGATTCCATCCCACTTCTATTTCCTAATAACAGTCTATTCTCTTCTGAAAATTTTGCAAGAAAAAAAGAGAAAGACATAGCTCTCTCTTATACAAAGAACATTCTCAGGTCGAATGAATTGTTTGTGTTGAAATACTATAAATCACTTCAACACCAGTACATAACACATGATGTGCAGGGTAAAACTGCATCCCATCCTCCGAAACAGAACCATGTATCATAGACCCATCTCTACTTGTATATGTTTCATCATATTCGTTTCTAGCTGATTGAGACATCTTCTCATAACTTGATGTTAGTTCACCTGGTCCTGGATTTACAAATTCTACTGTGGCTATATTACTCATAATCTGATCTCCTCTTTTCTTTAGAATACAAAACTCTACCAAAATCACATATCACTGACAAATAAAATCACTCTACAGAAATATCTGTAGAGTGTATCATAACTATTTGATCTCGATCTCTTCTCCAGTGATTTGAATATCATAATCAAATTTTCGAAACGCTTTAACCTCTTCAAATCGAATGGGATTCATTGTCTCTTGTAGGTCACGACAAAGTGTAATATGGAAACGAACGTTGTCTTTAAATTCATGTAGAAAATCAAACTTTCGAACAAGCTCGGCATGTCTCAGGTGCAATGCATGAAAATCTAGTCGAAGAACTAATACATTTCTCCCTTCATACGGAAATATATCCAAACCAATGATATCACTCTTTTTTATAACAAACTCTGTCTGATCTAAATCTGTGTCTGTAACCGGTCTTCCGCTCTTATCATACGCTATGGTTATATGAAAATCATCTTTTCTATACTCTTCGTCAAACCGGAACATATACTGCAATACTGTTACATACTGCTTCAAATGCTCTATTGTCTCTGGCGACAATGTTTTCTTTACTACAAACATATTTTCTCCTCTCTATCTTAGAAATTTCTTCTAGGTAAAATAATAGATTATAGTGTTAAAATTGTCAAATTAGCACTCTGGATAAATTCCTGCTAAAAATGCTTGATTTTTATAAATTACTTGATACAATTTAGCATAGCACTGGTGAGAGTGCTAAAACAATATTTATAATATAATTTTTATACTCTATGTCTAAGATTATTGGTATCGATTTGGGTACAACAAACTCGTGTTTTTCTATCATGGAGGGTGGAGAAGCTACAGTAATTTCTAATAGTGAAGGGAATCGTACGACTCCTTCGGTAGTAGCAATCAAAGATGGAAATCGTTTGGTTGGGACTCCGGCACAACGCCAAGCAGTAACAAATCCAAAAGGAACTATCTACTCGGCAAAACGTTTCATTGGACACAAGTTCGAAGAAATCGAAAAAGAAGCAAAAGCTATGCCATTTGATGTTACTAAAAACAACAAAGGAGAAGCTTCTATTTCATTCGATGGAGAAGACAAACGCCCAGAGGAAATCTCGGCAATGGTGCTTCAAAAAATCAAAGCAGATGCAGAAGCATTTGCTGGACAAGCTATCACAGAAGCTGTGATCACTGTACCTGCGTACTTCAACGATGCACAACGTCAAGCGACAAAAGATGCGGGGACTATCGCTGGTCTGAATGTAAAACGTATCATCAATGAACCAACAGCAGCTGCTCTTGCCTACGGTCTTGATAAGAAAAAAGATGAAAAAGTTGTAGTATACGATCTTGGAGGAGGAACATTCGATGTTTCTATCCTAGAAATTTCTTCTGATGGTACATTCGAAGTACTTTCTACTAATGGTGATACTCACCTGGGAGGAGATGATTTTGATCAAGTACTGATCGATCACCTGGCAAAAACATTCCAATCTACAGAAGGAGTTGATCTTTCAAAAGATCCTATGGCTATGCAACGTCTCAAAGATGAAGCAGAAAAAGCGAAAAAAGAACTTTCAAGTAGCGCAGAAGTAAATGTAAACATTCCATATGTTACAGCTGATGCTTCTGGACCAAAACATTTGAATATCACTATTACTCGTAGCGAATACGAAAAAATGATTTCAACAATGGTCGAAAATTCTTTGAAACCATGTCAGCAAGCTATCAAAGATGCTGGCATCTCAAAAGATGATATCAACGAAGTACTTCTTGTAGGAGGATCTACTCGTACACCTCTTGTACAACAAAAAGTAGAAGAATTCTTCGGTAAAAAATCTCATAAAGGTGTAAATCCTGATGAAGTAGTAGCGATGGGTGCAGCTATCCAAGCTGGTATTCTTATGGGAGATGTAAAAGATGTGCTTCTTTTGGATGTAACACCTCTTACTCTTGCTATCGAAACAATGGGAGGAATCGCAACTCCTATTATCGAACGTAATACAACTATTCCTGCTAAGAAATCTCAAGTGTATTCTACAGCAGTAGATAACCAACCTTCGGTTGATATCCATGTAACTCAAGGAGAGCGTGAAATGTCTGCAGATAATAAATCTCTTGGACGTTTTATCCTGAATGGTATTGCTCCTGCTCCTCGAGGAATCCCCCAAATCGAGATCACATTTGATATCGATGCCAATGGTATCCTCAAAGTAACAGCAGAAGATAAAGGAACTGGTGCTATCGAAAATATCACTATTCAAGGTTCTTCGAGTCTTTCTGATGAAGAGGTGGAAAAAATGCGTAAAGACGCAGAAGCTCATGCTGATGAAGATAAGAAAAAACGTGCTGGAGCAGAAGCCCGCAACACACTTGATAGTTCTATTTTCCAAGCATCAAAAACTCTTGATGAACTTTCAGACAAACTTTCAGATGAAACAAAAGATTCGATCACAAAAGAATTGGAAAAAGCGACAGAAGTTCTAGCAAAAGAAGATGCTACTCCAGAGGATATGGAGGCAGCAAATAAAGAACTGATGGAAGCTATGCAAAAATCTGGTGAAGAAATCTATAAAGCTCAACAAGAAGCTGGATCTACAGAATCATCAGAAACATCATCTGATGATTCTGATGCAAAAGTTGTAGATGCTGAAGTAGTAGAAGATGACAAAAAAGATGAAGATAAAAAATAAGTCTATAGAAAAAGAGTCCCAATATGAGGCTGTCTAAAAAATCACTAAATCCACTGGATTTGGTGATTTTTTGGTGTAGAATGAAATATCACCCTGTAATCATATATAAATTATGTTTAAAGACTATAACCCAAACCAGGAAGAACTACTGC
>JAYELJ010000025.1:0-22522 GCA_034717395.1 Patescibacteria group bacterium | reverse complement strand
TATTTACTACTTCAAACTTGAATATATTTGTATGAGGAAGATCGAGGATGTTGTACTGATTTCCATTGATAGTCTTTCGGATAAATGTCTGAGCCATAGAAGAGAACAAAAGTTAAAAGGTATTTAGATCAAGTATATAGTAATCCATAAAAAAACCAAGAATAAAAAATCCCCGGGCAAAAACCCGAGAAATATATCTGCTCATCTTATGAACCATTGATCATAAGATGAGCTCCAATCGAAGCCGCATATCCAAGAGCAATTACTGGGGTGTATTTCAGATGAGCGGTAAAAGTATACACTCCTCTTGCTGTAGCCATGAGAGCTACTCCTGCTGCCGAACCAATAGATAACATTGACCCTTCAACTCCTGCTGTCAATGTAACAAGTAACCATTGATTCAGATTCATAGTCGATTCCATGGTAAGAACCGCAAACAACGCTCTGGAATCTAACATGCCAAAAGATTCTATAAAACAAAATAACCTAACAACACAGTGTTAGGTTATACAATCTATGCGGATAATTTATCCAAAAGAGAATCAAATCCTGTTATATTGTCAGAGTATGCTGTAACTAATGAGTCTTCTTCCAAGTCAGCAAATATATCTTCTTCTGACATAAGGACTAAACTATTACTTCCATCAAAAAGACAATCATATTCCTGACCAGTAGCTATCTCCATAATATCATCCAAGTGTTCTTCAAGAGAAGAAAGAGGGTAAGATTGACCACAAATCGCTCTATTGAGCTGTCTGAGAGCAAATCTTTCTTGTCTGATATCTTGTATCATTTCAGGAGTTTTTTTCTTCAAAATTACCTCTGTAGCTTTTCTTCCTGAATATTCATCTGTTGTATACAAAAGCTGATGAACGACATACTTCTTTTTTGCTGATTTTTCCAGAGATACTTGGTTCCCTGGAATAACAATATGAACCATATCTAGATTATCCTTTGGAGACTGTTCAATTCTCCTAACTGTTATTTTTTTCACGATGGACTCCTTGTTTCATCTGTATATAGGATAACGAAATCATAGACTAAAATCAATAAAAAACCAGAAGTATAAACTTCTGGTTTGATACAGCTAAGATCTCTTTCCTAAGTTAGCAAATATCTGAGCAAAGTCCTCAGCTACTCCCCCTCTATAGGTTTTATTTAAAGAACTTACGGCGTATTTATGAGACTTCAAACATTCTGAAAATGTAATTGCCAGCATATTATTTTTTTCATTTAAATACGCATGATCAATCTGATTATTATCTCCTGTTATCACAATCTTTGGCATATTTCCTGGTTGATCCTCTATCCGTGTCATCAGCATCGCTGCTAATGATTTAGGATTATTTTGTGCTTCATCCATTTGAAAACCACCACCACGAATTTTTGACCCTCTCATTGTAGAAAAATCAATAGTATACATCTTGAAATTTTCTTCTATCTCCTCAACTTTTTTCTGAACAACTTCATCATCAAAGAATATCGAATCTTTTGAAGATTGCTTGTTTTTTGATTTAGATTCTTTTTTCAAAAAAGCAATAGCGATATCTCTTTTTGCATCTTCCCAAGGCGCATGATAGACACCAAGTTTCTGGTCCATACCCCCTTTTCTATATCCCATATCAGATTGATTATCATCTACAGCAACCGGACTTCTTCCATATCCAATCTGTTGAATAGTGTTATTTTGAAACAATACTATCATCGCAGCCAAATAGAGAAGGTTTTTCCCTGAACCTGCTACACCCTGTGCTACCACTACACGTATATCTGGATGAAGTAGCTGATACATATAATACTTTTGTTCTCTATTTAGTGGTTGAATAAGAGACTTTTCCCAAAGACTTTCATCAAGAGGTATGATTTTTCCTTTTTCATACACACAATTTATATCATATCCATTTTTCAATACAATAGGTGTATATTCTGATAACTCTGCATCTATAAACCCTGGAATATCTCCTGGCATAAGATAATTATCTTCTCCAAATTTTTGAGACAACTCCTCGGTAATAGAGAATTTTCTGATAACAGGGATTTTAGTAACATCTTCTTGAACAGATCCATATCTTACAGATTGAATTTCGATACCAGAAATAAGTGAATTTATAAGCATATACTTATCATTTGATATCACTACCCCTTTATAATCCTCTGCTATTTCCAATATTCTTTGGTCATTCTGGTTTTCAGGAAAACCTTCTCTTCTTTTTTCATATGGTATATCTACTCGATATTCACTTCTTGCAACAGAATGAATAACAACTTTCTGTCCATAAATAGATACTTCCATTTTCATAATAAGATCTTCAAAAACTTTCTTATTTTTCACCTTACCAATTTCCCACCAAGTTTCAAGAATCTTTGGACTTTCCATTACTCGCGCAAATTCTCTTGCTCCATATGCAACCGCATAATCCCTATGATTCTTTTTTGTATCCAACTCTTTAAAAACAACATTCGGTAGATACAACTGATTATCTCCTCCAGAATACAATGCCACTAGTGTAGTAATATCATCAATAATGACATTTGTATCCAGTATCATCAGTTTCTTCTCTTGTTTTTTTGATGCTACTGTATTTCCTACGAAAGGTTTTTTTTCTCTTTTTATCTCTTGAATATGTGCCATCTATTTCTCCTTTAGGCTCTCTTATAATATATTTTTATACATTTTCTCATTGATTATAGCCCTTTGCTATAATCTATATCCAACTATACAAAGTTTACAAGTGTTTGACAAGAGGTATTTATATTTTTTTATATCCAGATACAAAAATCAAAAGAAACAAAGGAATAAAACTCAGGGCAAATAATAAAAAAAGAGTGTCGATAATTCTATTGATGTGAATATAAATATTACGTATGATGCGAGTATAATGAAATACACACAAAAACTCCAAAATATCGAATTGCTTTTGCAGCAGTATCAGGATAAAAGTAATAACTCTTCTAAAAAGTATGACTCACAAGACTTGCAAAGGATATATACTCCTCCATCATGGATTGGTATTGGCGTAGGAAATAATAGCTTTTCTTTAGACACCAGACCAAGTACAGCTGTAGAAAAATTATTTATTCCCTCTCTCGAATATGCTGAAGATTTTAGCCAAGCATACATAGGAGACAAGCCTGTATTTCAAGACTATGATGAATATGACAACTGGGATATTCAAAATGGACTCGAGAAATTCCTAATCTCAAAAACTCAGAGTTCTCAAACACCCATCTCATTGATAGACAATCATAATCATGTTTACCTTATATGGGAGCAGTGCATAGGTCATAAAATTATAGACACAGGATTTCAGCTAGTGCACATAGATGCACACAGAGATGAAGCTCCCTGCCCATATTATTATCCAGGCATACCAAGCTCTGAGCTGCAAATAGCTGACTATATAGATGCTGGATTCCAAGCAGGATATATAAAGAAACTCACAAGTATCTGTGAAAGTGGTAAGTTTGAAGAAATACCATTACCATGTAGAGACGCGATTAATCGCGTCTCTACTAGCCAAAACCAATCCCTCATCCTCAACATAGATATAGATATCTTTATGCCTGACAGTGAATATATAAACACAGAAGACAAAGTACGAATTATTTCTTACTATGCGAAGCATGCTGACCTTATAACTCTTGCAACTTCCCCTCATTTTATAGATCAACAGTACGCTATAGATATCGCAAAATTGTTACATAAATATCTCTAACTTTTAACTTTTAACTCCATTGGCTCGTCAAAAATCAAAACAACTCGCGGAATTTTTCCAACACCCAGAACATCTTTTCGATGGGATGAAAGATTTTACCATATCACACCCAAATCCAGATAATATCATCCTAGAAATAGGACCGGGGAATGGTGATTATTTTGCCCACCTGGTATCAACAAACCCAGGTAAACTCTGTATAGGGGTTGACCTTCGTAACGATCGTTTGGTCAAATGACTGCATAAAACTAAATCCCTCTCTGACAATACAAGCTTTGCTCTCATATCAGATGACTACTGGAACTGTATCGAAAATCTTCCAGATAACTCAATAAAACAACTCTATATCTATTTCCCGAACCTCTGGCCAAAGAAACGCGATTGGAAAAAACGTTTCTTTCAAATGGATGTAATTGATACGCTAGCAAAAAAACTCAAAACAGATGCGACTATCGAACTCAAAACAGATGAATATGAATACTTTCTCTGGACCCGTATTCTGTTTGCTCACAAAAAAGCAACTTTTCAAGAAACAAAACACTGCCTGGATCTTCATAACTCAGATATAAAAGAAGAAAACTATATCACTACCGTATTTGAAAAACGATGGGTATCAGAAGGGAAAAAAGTCTTTCTTTTGCAATATAGAAAAAAATAGAAAAATGAGACAACTTTCATCTTGTAAAATGAGAACAACTCTCTATACTGAATATACTTTACTCACATAACTCAATTATACATATGGCAACAGTATTTTTTGATAATTCAATGGAAGATAAATACACAGTATCTGATCTTATGGATACTGGTACTCTTGTTGAGCTGGAAGCTCCTGCTCCTGCATTTACTGCAAAAGCATTCCACAATGGAGAAATTAAAGATATCAACCTGACAGATTATCATGGGAAATGGGTAGTATTATTCTTTTACCCTGCAGATTTCACATTTGTATGTCCTACAGAACTAACAGATCTTGCTGCTCACTATGATCGTTTCAAAGAACTTGGTGTAGAAGTTATCGGAGTATCAACAGATACAGAATGGTCACATAAAGTATGGCACGAAACATCAGCGGCTATTGGAAAAGTACAATACCCTCTTGTAGCAGATCCTTCTACAGCTATCTGCCGTGCATACGGAACACTTATCGAAGAAGAAGGTCTTGCTCATCGTGGTCGTTTCATTATCGATCCAGACGGAACAGTACAAGGAATCGAAATGACAGCTGGTGGTCTTGGTCGTAACGTAGAAGAAGTAATTCGTCAGATCGAAGCACTTCAACACATGCGCAAAAATCCAAACCAAGTATGTCCAATGTCGTTCTCTTCTAATGGAGAAACATTGATTCCTGGAGTTGATCTTGCAGGGAAAATATAATCAAGCTAAAAAATACCCCCAAGCGAATTATCGCTTGGGGGTTTTCTGACTTATTTAAATTACTTCTTCCCAGGGACTAGTTTACTTGTATCATAGGTCTGGATAGAAACACGCATACCATATTCTTCATCAAAATGAAGGAGTGCAAATCCCCCTACCCCAAACTGTTTACTATCACAGGTAGAACCAGGGTTTACGAGCCACACACCAGAAAGCTTACGACTCAAAGGCTGATGCCAGTGTCCAAAAATACACACATCAGCTTCTTTTTCTTTTGCCTTTGATACCATAGCACGAAGATCATAACGAGGAAGATCGTACTCGTGCCCATGATGAAGCCAAATACGATACCCATACATCTCCCAAATATATTCGATAGGATTCTCACGGACAATACTCCCAGAATCCCCATTTCCTACTACCAATTTAAGCTTATCTCCACATACAGTTTTCAGTTCATCATAGAACTCTTCACTGGTAACATCTCCCGTATGCCATACCTGATCAGCTTTTTCTATCCATTTATATAAAAACTTTGGGAAAATATAGGTACGATCGTAAATATGTGTATCACCAAGAACAAGAACCAACATAGATTTATGTAAATTTATTATAATAAAATAACTTGAGAGTTTTCCTCTTTCATCTTTACCTATTTCTTTCTATAATCATTTCAAATATTTCTTATAATCTTTCTTATTAATAATCATGTCATTTCTCAATATCTCCCTCGAATCATCTACAGGATCATCAAAGAGCCTAGCAGATTTAGTAGCTCAAAATAAAAGCTGACATACTCTACTATACTTCTATCCAAAAGACAATACCCCTGGGTGTACAGTCGAAGCAAAAGACTTTACTTGCCTCAAAAATAAGTTTGAAAAGCTAGGGATACAAATAATCGGTGTCAGTAAAGATAGTATCAAATCACATCACAACTTTATCGAAAAACAAGAATTGGACCTAGAGCTTCTTTCTGATACAGATCTTGCTCTTATGACTGAACTCGGGGTCTATGGGGAAAAGAAAAATTATGGAAAAATAGTTATGGGTGTAATACGATCTACTTTTCTTATAGATAATACGGGGAATATAGTACAAGAATGGAGAAATATTCGAGCAAAAGGACATGCCCAGAGAATACTTGATTGGTGTACAACAAATCTATAATAGAAACATACCACACACTCACATAATACTTATGAAAAAACTTATATATATTATCCTACTACTAGTAGTAGTAGGGAATTTGATTCGTATACCTCTCACAGGAACAACATCCATCCTCATAGCGGATATCATCCTCCCATTCATCCTTGCTTTTGGGACTATGGATATTATCCAAAACAAACGAAAAATCCCTGTTTCGGCTATATCTTTCCCTATTATCTTTCTCTGGATAATTATGGGGATTTCGTTACTGTACGGAGTACAAATGCTAAGTCTGGGAACTATGGAGGTTTTTACTTCTTTTTTATACTTCCTGAGATTTATCGAATATTCTGCTCTTTTCTTTTTTATTCCCCTCTACTTCCCGAGTGAACAAGAAAAAGAAAAACTCTTTGATACGAGTATATATGGAGGGATAGCCGTTGCAATACTTGGATATCTGCAATACATATTCTATCCTGATTTTACTCAAATGGCGATCAAATATGGCTGGGACCCACATATAGATCGGCTTCTCTCTACATTCTATGACCCAAATTTTGTTGGTGGGTTTCTAGGAATAATAGTAATACTTATATTGTCTCAGTTACTGACAAACAACTACGATAAAAAGCAAATACTTACCAAACTCTTTTGGATACTGATAATACTCGGAGCCATTGGACTTACATTTTCCAGGTCTAGCTACCTGGCATTAGTCATTGGACTTATGATGATTGCTCTTATCCGCGCCCCATGGATCATCGTTATTGGGATACTCGTAGGAAGTTTTGGTATATATAATTCAGAAAAAATGCAAGAACGTATAGCTGGAGCATTTGCTTTTGATGCCACATCACAGCTCCGTGTACAAAGCTGGATAGAAAGTACTCAGCCACTCAAACACTCCCCTTTTCTCGGTGTAGGATATAACACACTCAAACATGTACAAGATCAGCTTGGGACAGCAGCTGCAGGAAAAAACTCTGGATCTGGATCAGAGAGTTCCCTTCTTACTATTGCCGTAACAACCGGTCCTCTCGGTCTGATTATATTTTTCTGGATATACTTCCGTACCTGGATAGAAAGCTTTCGTATACAAAAGCCATATACCCCTGCAAGCCCTCTGCAAAAAACACTAGCGCTGAGTCTTAGTGCTATTATCCCACTCTTATTTGTTCATAGTTGGTTTGTAAATGATTTATTTTATGCATTTATAATGACATACATTTTCCTTTTGTTCTCACTTTTTTGGTTTTCTAAAAAACAATAAATACTTTTTGCAAGAAAAAGTTTTGACTTTCCTTTTATCATAGATTAGAATCGCAAGACAGAAGAATAAGAAATAAGAAACAAACAAATTGAAAGGATTTCCATGGAAACAAACAACACAACATTTAACTGGCCGCTATATATGTCTATTATAGACGAGATATTAGAGGCTCATTCAATAGCACAGGTTTTTAGAACCTGTGCAAAGGTATCAGAACTTTTGAATTTCAAAAGAACCTGTATACAGTCAAGATGTAATGATAATATCAACATCTTAACAACAGAAAACTGTAAAGGAAAAAAATGCGATTCTTGCTCGAGAGGTATACACTATCCGCTTGGATTTGGGTATGTCCTAAAAGGAAGAAGAAAAGATCCTTTAAATAGTTTTGAAAAAGAAAATTTAGAAAGGATCAAAGAAATCATTGCAGTAAAATACAGTGATAGTCATGACAACCTGACTGACCTTCTTACAAGATCTACGTTTTCCGCTCTGACAAAAGATTATCTGACAAACAAAAAAGCTATGGTTAGTATGCTTATGCTAGACATAGATCATTTTAAAAGCATCAATGATACTTATGGTCATGAAGCTGGAGATAAAGTGCTGAGAGAATTTTCCAGTACTATGGAAAAACTTGTAAGATCTACTGACCTTGTTGCTAGATGGGGAGGAGAAGAATTCGCAATATTCCTTCCTGGGTGCGATAAAGAATGTGGTGCTATTATCGCAGAAAAAATTAGATCAGCTATTGAAGATATTATAGTCACTTATGACTCTACTGATATTGATATTACTGTAAGTATTGGGCATTCTTATACAGATACAACAGACAATATCAATTTAGATAATTTTCTAAAAACTGCTGATGATGCTCTCTATCAGGCAAAAAATAATGGTAGAAATCAAATAATTAGTTTTGAACATGAAAAACAAAACTGATGAATGATATTATGACATTGGGTTTCTATTCCCTCTGTCTTTTTTTTTATTTTAAAACTCTGTTATTGCAGGAATATGGGTGATAAGATATACTTATGATAGAATTTTCCAGATACTACACTTCATGTACTCTTACGAGTTCGACTCCATTTCATTCCGCTCAGCATGACGGAAAATTACTGCTTTATTTAAATATATGCTCAATATTGCTCACAGACAACATCTCGTTCAGCTTCTCAAAAAACATAATCTCTGGGCAAAAAAAGACTTTGGTCAGAATTACCTTGTAGATGAGAATATTCTTCTGGATATCGTAGAAGGGGCCAATATAACCAGTGATGACACCGTTCTTGAGATCGGTCCTGGTCCGGGGGCACTCACTCAGAAACTCTGTAGCAAAGCTGACTCTGTAACCGCACTTGAGCTCGACAGAGAGACTATCCCTGTGCTTACTGACACAGATAGCTGTGGATCATTTGAAAACCTCACCGTGCATCAACAAGATGCTCTCCTGTACACACCCGAATGGAAAGATTATAAAGTAGTCGCCAATATCCCCTACTATATTACCGGGAAAATTCTTCGATACTATATTGGTGAAGTAGAAAACAAACCAAAAAGTCTTACTATGCTCATGCAAAAAGAAGTAGTTGATAAAATTGTAACAAGTAAAAATGAATCCGCTCTATCTCTATTTTGTAAAGCATTTGGAGATGTATCTATCATCCGTATGGTACCACCAGAGGCATTCCACCCTGCTCCAAAAGTAACTTCTGCTGTATTTCATATAGATATATTTCCTCAGCCAAAGATTCAAAATATATCAATCGAAGAATACTCAGATATTCTCGATAAACTTTTCATAGCACCAAGAAAACAGATTCATAATAACATAACCCAAGGTCTTGGGCTCGATACACAGAAGGCAAAAGAATTGCTTTGATCACTATCTATTGATCCTCAGAGAAGACCTCATACTCTTTCTATAGAAGAAGTTGAGCAAATAGCTCTTGCTTATAAGAAAAATATTTCGTAATATAAAGGTAATACCTTCTTACTTTAGATTTTCACACACTCTCTATGAAATCATCTCACACAACTATTGCTTGGTTTGCTGGAGCGATTGCTAGTATCTATTTTACGCTTGCACTCTTCTATCATGGTCTTTTCTACTACGATATGCTAGTAATCGCAGTGATACTCAATTGGTTCTTTCTCTATATGATCAACTTTAAATATGGTCTGAGTCGTAGTATTACTATGATTGGTTGGGTTATCAGTACTTCTATCTTTCTGATCGCACAAAGTCTTGCCGCACTCGGAGTAATCCTTGGAGCCAAAATGGATGACTTTCTTCATTTCTCTCTTTCGATACTTCCTGGTATTGTAACTATTGCAGTGATTCTACTCCTCTCTCGTAAACATGCAAAAAAGCTCTCATAAATGAGAGCTTTTTCTTTTCTATATTGGAATCCTATACTTCAAATTGAAGCTTTGTGTTTTCTTTCATAAGAGAAAGAATATGTGGAGCATAGAAAGAAATCATAAGTGCAGATCCAATAATAGTAGTAAATACCATCATAAGACTCCACTCAGATACCATAGGTGCCGCTGCCACTTCCATAGATTGAAATACTGTTTGCATATTTGTTTTTGTTTTAATAAATATTTTATTTAATAAAGTATTATAACAAATATTGACTTTGTTTGCAAATAGTATTTTATAATAAAAAAGAAACAAGAGCTCTATGCCCCATGTTTCTTTTTTGTGATCCACTTTCAAGCCTTTGAATGAGGATTTCCGTAATAATCTAGTCCATTTGTTCCAAATTTCTGACGCGTAACCCAGTTCAATTTTCTTCTTTTACGAAAGAAATAATCACTCTGAGCAAGTTCAGCTGTATTGCTATCCAGCTCTCTTCCTCATCCGTCTTTTTTCACAAATTTTCTCGCTTCGATAACTCCTTCTTCACGAGCCTGTTCAAAGGTCAAACGACGATATTTATGGAATTTCCATTTTCTATCAGATTTCGAATGACCTTTTGCTTGCAGTTGTTTGGAGCGAATAGCTCCTCTCTTTACTGTTCTTTTTGCCATACACTAAAATGGTAAATCATTTACATCGATAACATCATCTGCCGCTGCTGTTGCAGCTGGTTTTGGAGATGAAGTTGGTTGAGCTGGAGTAGAAGAAGGCATTGGTGCTGACGGAGCAGCTCCCCCTTCTGTTTTTCCAAGCATAATCATATTATCACCAATGATCTCCGTTGTATAACGTTTTTGACCTTGTTGATCTTCCCAACTACGTGTTTGAAGACGACCTTCAATAAATACCTTATCCCCTTTTTTCAGATATTGTCCTGCAATCTCAGCCAGACGTCTCCAAAGAACGACATTGTGCCATTCTGTCATCTCTTGTCGTTGCCCAGCACTATCATTGTAACGATAGTTTGTTGCAATCCCGAGAGTCACAACAGATTGACCATTTGGTGTCTGACGAAGCTCTACATCACGAGTGATGTTTCCTATTATTTGTGCGCGATTTAGATCCATGATAATTCTGTTTAAAAATAAGAAATATTAAATTTTTACAACTTTATATTCGATTTCTCCAGCGGGAGCATCGATAGTAATAGAATCTCCTTTTTTCTTACCAATAATAGCAATTCCAAGTGGAGATTCATTAGAAATCATATTTTTAAATGGATCGGCTTCTACAGAACCAACAATAGTATACGATTCTTCTGGAAGGTCTTTTGTTACATTTTTGATAGTAACAGTAGAACCAATATTTACTTTTCCTGAAGCCGTATCTTCAATAATTTTCGCATATTTAATCTGTTCTTCTAGCTCGCTAATACGTCCTTCTACAAAACCTTGCTCTTCTTTTGCTGCAGTATATTCAGCATTTTCAGAAAGATCCCCATAAGAGATTGCTTCTTTAATAGTATCAGCAATCTCTTTACGACGAACATCTTTTAGATATTGTAGTTCATCTTGTAATTTGATCAGCCCCGCTTGGGTAATAAGTGTTTGTTTTGTTGTCATATGAGAGTGTGGAAGTTAGAAAATTTAAATATTAATAGTTTTCATCATGTATTTCGGTATCTTCCACTGATTTCGCTTCATACAATGCTTTGTAGTGACGACCAGCTGGAATATGACGACCCATAATTACATTTTCTTTCAACCCTCTCAGTTTATCTACTTTATGTGTTACGGCAGCTTCAATAAGAACACGGATGGTTTCCTGGAATGAAGCAGCAGCAAGCCACGAATCAGTATGAATAGCGACTTTTGTAAGACCAAGAAGAAGACGTTCATATACGCAAGGTCGTTTCTTATCAGTATCTGCTTCTTTGTTTGCTTCGAGAGCAGAAAGAAGAGAAGTTGTTTCTCCTGATAGGAAATTCGTTTCTCCTGGATCAAGAATCGAAACTTTTGAAAGCATTTGACGAGTAATAACCTCAATATGCTTACGAGCAACCGATTGACCTTGTGAAGCATAGATCGATTGAACTTCATCAATAATATATTTCTGTACTGTATATGTATCAGTAGCAGCCATAAGATCACGAAGGTTCAGATGACCAAGTGTCATTGCCTGACCAGCTACCACAGAGTCTCCGTCTTGTACTTTGAGTGTTTCACGAATCGGAACCAGGTATTTACATACATCTTTTTCTGATTGTTTCACGACAATACTTTCATCTGATACAGACTGTACTACCCCTGTTGTTTTAGCACGAAGTACTCCTTTCCCTTCTCCTTTTTTGAGACGAGCAATGATTTGTTTTTCACGAACCTGATCCCCTTCTTTTACCGCTGTATCATAATGACCATATAGTTGATGATCTATATCATGTAAATCATGAGCAGTAACTATAATAGCACGACGATCTCCTTCAATAGAAAGTGTTACTTTCCCATCAATTGGTGACATCTCCGCTTGTGTCTTTGGTGCACGACACTCAAATAATTCTTCTACACGTTCGAGACCGGCTGTCATATCTTTTTCCTCAGAAGCAACTCCTCCCATATGAAAAGTACGCATAGTCAGCTGTGTACCAGGTTCTCCAATAGATTGCGCAGCAATAATACCAGCTGGCGAACCAATTTCAATTTCTGATCTATTTGCAAGATCTGCTCCGTAACATTTTTTACAAATACCGTATACAGTACGACAGGTCATTACACTACGTAGTTCTACTTGCTCTACACCAGAATTTGCAATTGTTTCAGAAAGTTCTTTGTCGATAAATACTCCTGCATCTGCAATTACTTCTCCTGTTTCAGGGTGACACGCTGGTTTCACGAGAGTACGACCAAAGATACGTTCATTGAACGGTTCTGAGATAGCATCTTCTAGATTAGCATCTACAATATATCCATTATCTGTTCCACAATCATCCTCACGAATAATTACATCTTGAACAGAATCTACCAGACGACGAGTTAGGTAACCAGCAGAAGCTGTTTTCAAAGCGGTATCAGCTTTCCCTTTACGTCCTCCATGGGTACCAATAAAGTACTCAAGAATAGAGAACCCTTCTTTTAGAGACGATTTAATCGGTACTTCGATCGCTTTACCAGATGGATTAGCTACCAGACCTTTCATACCAGCTACTTGGGTAATATTCCCCCAGTTGGCACGAGCTCCAGAATCGACCATGGTAAATACTGGATTTTCTTTTGCGTATGACACTTTTACTTCTCCTTCGATATCTTTTTTCACACGATTCCAAATCTTCAGAGTATGAAGATAACGTTCTTCTTCAGTAAGAAGACCATAACGGAAGAATGTATTAATTTTCTCTGTAAGATCTGTACCAGCATCAATAAATTCTGATTTTTTCCCAGGAAGATGGAAGTCGTAGATCGACATGGTAATCCCAGATACAGAAGCATATTCAAAACCAAAGTCTTTTATAGCATCCGCTACTTGTGCTGTTGTTTCCATATCAGAAACTTCGAATACTTCTGCCATCAAATTCTTCAATTGACTCTTACCAAATGTATAATTCTTGAACTCCATTGTTTCAGGAAGAATTCTATTAAATAGAACACGTCCATATGTTGTTTCTAGAATTTTCCCATCGATACGTATTTTGATTTTCGATTGGAATTCAATATTTTTTGTATCAAATGCATATTTTGCTTCTTCGAATGATCCAAATATAGAACCTTCTCCTTTTGCTCCATCGATCTCTTGTGTTACAAAGTAACAACCAAGAATCATATCTTGCGAAGGGTTAATAATCGGTTCTCCATCTGAAGGTTTGAGAAGATTTCGAGAAGAAACCATGAGTGTTTTTGCTTCTTCTTGTGCTTCTGCAGAAAGAGGAAGATGCACCGCCATTTGATCCCCATCGAAATCGGCATTAAAGGCTGCACACACAAGCGGATGAATTTGAATAGCTTTCCCTTCGATCAGTTGTGGTTGAAACGCTTGGATACCAAGACGATGGAGTGTTGGAGCACGGTTGAGAAGAACATAGTGATCAGTAATCACTTCTTCAAGAGCATCCCACACTTCACTTCTTCCCCATTCGATCATACGCTCTGCGTATTTCACATTATGAGCAATTCCATCTTGTACCAATTTTCCAAGAACAAATGGTTTGAACAGTTCAAGAGCCATTTTCTTTGGAAGACCACATTGATGCATTTTCATTGTAGGGTTTACTACAATTACAGAACGACCAGAGTAATCTACACGTTTCCCTAGAAGATTTTGACGGAAACGTCCTTGTTTCCCCTTGAGAATATCAGAAAGAGATTTATATTTACGACGATCTCCAGCAATGAATACCGCTTTCCCTGCACGAGCAGAATTATTCAAAAGAGCATCTACCGCTTCTTGAAGAATACGTTTTTCATTACGACAGATAACTTCTGGAGCTCCCAGTTCAAGGAGACGACGAAGACGGTTATTACGGTTGATAACACGACGATAGAGATCATTGAGATCAGAAGCCGCAAAACGCCCACCATCAAGAGCTACCATTGGACGAAGATCCGGTGGTATTACAGGAAGAATCGTAAGAATCATCCATTCTGGACGAATATTTGATTTGATCAAACCTTGGATGAATTTGATACGTTTGTATGTTTTCTTTTGTTTGATACCTGTTTCGTGTTTCAGTTGATCTTGCAATTGTCCATTCAGAACTTCCAGATCAATATCTTTGATGATTTCATACAAAGCTTCTGCTCCGATTCCTGCATCAAAAAGATGACCAAAACGCATACGAAGACGAACATAATCCATTTCCGAAACAATCCCGTTTACCTCGAGAGATTCAAGAGAAAGTTTGATTGCTTCATATTCTTCGATAAAAGCATCCATCTCTTTGAGATGTTTGTTTTGAAGTTTTTTGATTTCACCTTTTTTTGCTTCTTTTGCAGCAACAGCTGCTTCCAAAGCTTGCATTTCTGCGCGAGCTTCTTCCTGCATTGATGATTCTACTTCCGAGAATTCTTGTTCCAGTTCTTTGATAGCATTTGTACGACCATCTTCATCGATAGATTTTACAATGTAAGCAGAAAAACCAACAACTCGCTCTAAAGCCTTGATAGGAAGATCCAAAAGAAGACCAATACGAGAAGGTGTACTACGAAGGAACCAAATATGAGCTACAGGCACAGCCAATTTGATATGCCCCATACGTTCACGACGAACAACACTTCGTGTTACCTCTACTCCACATTTTTCACAAACAATTCCTTTATATTTAATCTTTTTATATTTTCCACAGTAACATTCCCAGTTTTTTGTTGGACCAAAAATCTTTTCACAGAAAAGACCTTCGCGTTCTGGTTTTTGAGTACGATAATTAATTGTCTCAGGTTTAAAGATTTCTCCATGAGACCAATCAGCAATCTTCTCAGGAGAAGCTACCAATAGGGCAATCGAAGAGAAATCATGTAAACCAATAGTGTTTTGATTGTCTAGCATATATACAAATAATTAATGACGGATAAAATACAGGCAAATATTATATTCAAAGATCTAGAGTATTCTTCTCTCTTATTCTTCTAGAGTTGCTGTTCCTTCTGTCAGTGCAGCAAATTCTTCTGCTACGGCTTTTTCTTCTTCTTTATCTTTATATAAATGTGCTTTTGAATCTTCTTCAATAATATCTATAGCTGTTTCATTCATATCAACTACATTTCCATCGTCCGCAATAAATTCCACATCCAGACCACAAGCTTGTAGTTCTTTTACCAGTACATGGAATGAAGCTGGGATCGATGGATTTTCTGGATTTTCTCCTTTGATAATTGATTCATATGCTTTCCCACGACCATGAACATCATCTGATTTGATAGTAAGCATTTCTTGAAGAACATGAGTCGCCCCATATGCTTCCAAAGCCCACACCTCCATCTCACCAAAACGTTGACCACCTCGTTGCGCTTTCCCTCCAAGAGGTTGCTGTGTCACAAGAGAGTATGGACCAACCGAACGAGCATGCATTTTATCTTCTACGATATGAGAAAGTTTCAGCATGTATTTGTACCCAACTGTTGTTGTTTGTTCAAATGCCTCCCCTGTATACCCATCATAGAGTTGTAGTTTTCCATCTTCTGAAGAACCAAGTTCTTTGTACATTTCTTGAATCTGTGTATCAGACACACCATTCAGTACTGGCGTAGCAATCTTCACACCTTTTTGTTTGGAAACCCATCCAAGATGCGTTTCAAGAATTTGACCAAGATTCATACGAGAGATTACCCCAAGTGGATTGAGGACAATATCTACTGGTGTACCATCAGCCATAAATGGCATATCTTCACGAGGAACAATTTTTGAGATAACCCCTTTATTCCCATGACGTCCCGCCATTTTATCTCCGATAGAGATACGTTTGATTTTGGCTACCGAAACAACAATACGTTTGAGTACTCCTGTAGGAAGATCTGAACCATCACGACGAGTAAATTCGCGGATAGAAATCACTTTCCCTTTTTCTCCTGAGTTGATACGAAGAGAAGTATCTTTTACATCTGCTGCTTTATCTCCAAAGATAGCACGAAGCAGACGTTCTTCTGGAGTAAGTTCTGTTTCTCCTTTTGGAGTAATTTTCCCGATAAGGATATCTCCTATTCCTACCTCTGCACCAATACGAACAAACCCTTCTTCATTAAGATCTTTGAGCTTGTCTCCTCCGATATTTGGAATATCACGAGTGAATTGTTCTGTTCCCAGTTTTGTATCACGAAGATCGATTTGATGATCTTCGATATGAACTGAATCAAACAACCCATCACGAGCAACATTTTCTGAAATTACAATCGCATCCTCAAAGTTATACCCATGAAATGGCATATATGCTACAAGAAGATTTTGACCGAGAGCTAGTTCATCTCCTTCGATCGCTGGACCTTGCGCCATGATCTGACCTTCTTTCACCCATTGTCCTTCTGATACGATAGGACTCTGATGAAGAAGTGTTCCTTGATTGGTACGAGCAAAGTTACGAAGTTCGTACGTAAACTGATCTCCAGAATCTGTTACTGTTACAATCTTTTGTCCATCTACATATACCACCTCTGCTTCATTATCAGAAACAACTACTTGTCCTGAATTTTTGGCAGCGACATGTTCGAGACCAGTACCAACAAAAGGAGCCTCTGGACGAATTACTGCAACCGCTTGACGCTGTTGATTCGAACCTACAGCAGCACGTACATTATCATCATGTTCCAGAAAAGGAATAAGAGCCGTATCTGTTGAGAATACTTGCATAGATGATACATCCATATGCGTCAGATTATCGATATGCTCCATAGCTGGTTCCCCTGCTACACGAGCTGCTACACGACGTTCTACAAACTCTCCTTTCTCATTTGTTTCTACCGAGAATGGCACTTGAATCATTTCTTTTTGATATGAAGCATCGTAATACTTCACTTCTTCTGTCACATATGGACATACACGAACCTCTGTAAGATCTTTTATTTTTACAATTGTATCTGCCAGTTTTTCATCGATCACAGTATCTTTCTGTGCAATAACTTTTCCTTTCACTTCAAAATCATGGATAAAACGACGTTCAATAAGATCTTCTTTTTTATTTGGAACAGTGTTTTTAATAGTACGAAATGGTGTTTCGAGAAAACCATAACGATTTACTTTTGCAAAAGTTGCAAGCTGTACTACCAGACCAATATTTGGTCCCTCCGGTGTTTCAATAGGACATACACGACCATAATGCGTAGTATGTACATCACGAACTTCGAACGACGCACGCTCACGAGTAAGTCCGCCAGGACCAAGAGCAGAAAGACGACGTTTATGAGCAAGTTCCGCAAGTGGGTTGATTTGATCCATAAATTGCGACAGTTGAGAACTCGAGAAGAATTCACGAAGAGCTGCATTGATTGGATGCGAATTGATCAATTGTTGAGCAGTAAGCTTTTCAAGATCGAGTGTCGACATACGATCTTTCACAATACGCTCAGAACGAAGCAAACCAACACGAAATTTGTTTTGAACAAGCTCCCCTACACTACGAACACGACGGTTATCAAGAGCATCGATATCATCAGAAACAGCTACTCCACTTGTATTATTCATACGAATAAGTTCACGAACCATTTCAATAAAATCTTCTGTATTAAATACAAAATTTTCTTCTGTTTCTGGACGATCTACACCAATACGTTGATTGATCTTGTAACGACCTACATGACCAATATCATAATGACGATAATCAAAGAACATTTGATTTACAAGAGTTTTGGCATTATCTGCTGTTGCAAGATCCCCTGGGCGAAGTTTTTTATACACAGATTGAAGCGCTTCATCTGTGGTTGATGTTGTATCTTTTTCAAGAGTATTGAGTATAAAATCACGCTCTGGATCGAGAACATCAGCAAAAAGATCATGAATCTCTTTGTCTGTGGAATATCCAAGAGCACGTAAGAATGCAGTAACAGAAATCTTACGTTTACGATCTACTTTGATAGAAAGAGTATCTCCTTTATCTGTTTCTACTTCGATCCACGCCCCACGATTTGGAATAAGTTTGAAGTTATAACGATCTGTAAGGACAAGATCACGAGAAAAGAACACCCCAGAACTACGAACCAGTTGATTTACGATTACACGCTCTACCCCATTTACGATAAAAGTCCCACGATCTGTCATCATTGGAATACCACCAACATATACTTCTTGGTGAGAAATTTCTCCTGTTTCTTTATTCAAAAGTTCCGCTTTTACTGTCAAAGGAGCTTCGTATGTCACCCCTTTGTCTGCAGCCTGTTCTTCGTCATATTTTGGAGTCCCAATATAATGATCAGAAAAGCTGAGTTCTAATTTTTCATTTTGAAAATCCGAAATAGGAGAAACTTCTGAAAGAAGAGCAGCAAGCCCATCTGTCAAAAACCACTCATATGAATTGAGCTGTACTTCTATCAAGTCAGGAAGCCCAAGAGATTCCTTTCTACGATAAATAAACTCACGTGCTGCAGAATACCTATCTGCATTAGCATATACTTTTTCCGGTGCTTTGGAAGTTTTCTTCGGAGCCATAAGCTATAGAGAAAAATTAAAAAATATAATAAAAACAAAAACCCCTAAAACATCAATTATGTTTTAGATCAATTTACATGCTAGTTCGTTATTACCGGACTAATTCGCATTAAACGTATGGTGGGGTTACTCTTGTAAGCCACAATATATTAGTTTTTTTATCCTCTAATGTAAAGCAAAAACATCAAAAAAACACAACTGTCAAATTCTCACTTGTCGCCTTTGTTAAGCAAGGAATAATATATAGATTATACAATCTTAATGCAAAAGCAATATATACATAAAACAACAATAGCAAAATGTGTCATTTGTATTTTCAAAACAAAAAAACACCCAATATAAATTGAGTATTTTTGATCTACACTTGAATTTTGGTGTTCATAAATCACCCTTGCATAATAAAATCTTTAAGAAACTCATCATGCATATCATGCATATCTTGCCAATATTCCAAATACTCATTATAAGTAACACCTTCTATAACCTCTGTATCATCAGCGTTTTGTCCTGACAGAGAACAACCATTCTCGATCCATATCATCCCACACCGAGAACAACCATAGCCAAATGACCCTGTTGTTATCACAGGCAATAGAATCATAGATCCTGTTTCTGTATTCTTCTTTTCTACAAGCTCTTGTAAATCACTAAGAGTCACAGACTCCTCTTTGTGCTCACCAAGAACACATAAACTTGTATTATTAGTGCTCATACCAAGACCCTCGCCTCATACCCATCAGGCATAATATCTTCAAACCCTGGTTTTATAATTCGTACTGTTTTTTCTGTTTTTGCATCATCAGAAACAGTACTCTCAAATCCTAGTTTTACCAATTTTCTCTTCAGGTCTAAACCATTATATCCTGCCGCTACCCACTGTGCATAGGCTGCTTTCAAGTCATTTAATTCATTTCTTGATTGTTCAAAACCATGATTCTCAAAAAACATATCTCTTCTCTCTTCAAAAGATTTCTTAGATTGAGCTTGGGCTTTTTTAGCAGACCCATGTCTACCAGATCTCTCTACTCCACCTGTCACCATATAATTTTTACTCATAATATCCCCCTTTATCAAAATCCACAAAATACTAACAAAACATATTACTTTTGTCGAGTCAAAAATAACCAAAACACATACAAAGGAAAGATGATCACCGCATTCATTATACGTTTCCAGCGTGATGGTTGTGTGATAAGCCTATACAGCCACTCTATCCCATATACTCTCATCCAATCTGGAGCGAGATCCACTTCCCCCGCAACATAATCGAATGTTCCTCCAAGACCAATAGCTATTTTCACACTTTTTACATATCGAAAAAGATCTTCTGATATAAATAGTTCTTGTTTTGATGCTCAGAAAGCAACACAGACTACATCAGGTTTGCAGACTTGCAGCTGATTTAAGAATTTTCTTTTTTCCGATTCTGCAAAATACCCAACTCATGCGTACACAACATGTAGCTCTGAATATTTCTCTTTCAATTTGCTTGCAGTTTTTTCAGCAACACCGTCTTGTGCTCCAACTAATGCGACACGTAGTTTTTTTTGTTCAGAAAAAGCCATCAGATCATATATAAAATCTGATCCGGTAATTCGAGGATACTTTTTCGAAGCAAACAAAGAAAGTGCTGATTGCAAGCCTTTTCCATCTACAACACACAGACTATTCTGAAGAGTCTGAAAAAACGCAGTATTCTTTCTTGATTCCAAAATAAACTCTGGATTCACTGTTGCTATTTGAATAGGAGTTTGTTTCTTTGAAATCTTCTGATTCAAATACCGAAGAAGATCTTTTTTATCACCGTTAAAATATGGGAGGTTTTTATACATGAATGAGTAATAACTATAAACCTATATCCGACTTACTCACTTCAGCATCTTTGATGATTTTCAGAATCAGTCCATATCCCAAATCCTTATTTCCATGAATAGGAATTACAATATTTTTATTATTTCATTCTTTCACAAGAACGACATGACTACCAGTTTGTCTAATAACAGCATAACCAAATCATTGAAGCAATTTCACTAACTTTTTTCCTGAAACACTAGGCATAATTATGGATATTATTCATTGAAGAAGTATTTACCATAAGACTTTGCACTACAACTCTTGAATCATCATGATCTAAAACATCTTGCTCATTACGTTCTTTTGCTACACTGAGGTACAATTGAATTGCTTCTTGGATATTACTCGTTGCTTCTTCTATAGTTTGCCCATTACTATAGCACCCTGGCAAACTTGGAACAGATACTGTAATAGTCCCATTATCTTCTGTCTCAAATAAAACATAATATTGTGACATATTTAATATTTTTTAGAAATATAATTTCATATGTATTCTAATTGATACAACACACGATATCAAGCTACTCTTGTATTATCTCCATAGCTTTCTCTAGCTGCGTATCTGTTCCTTTTTCGAGAAATGCATCTATATCAAACTCCACCTCTATATCCGGAACTATCCCTGTCCCATTTATATTAGAACCGTCTGGCAAGAGCCAATCTGCTACTGTAATTTTTAGAGAACCTCCATCATTGAATGGAATCAGCTCTTGTACAGAACCTTTTCCATAACTCGTCTGACCTAACACCTGAGCACCCATATGATACGAGAGAGCACCCGCCAAGATCTCTGAAGCAGAAGCAGAACCTTCGTTGATCAGAAGCACCACAGGGGTATCTGCAAGAGGATTATTCCCATGAGCATACAAAGACACATCTCCTGTCTGATCTCGCCTGGTCACTACTACCCCTGCCAAAGGAAGAAATTCACTTGCAATAGAAACCGCAGCATCCATGTATCCACCTGGGTTGTTTCGAAGATCAAGAATAAGTTTTTCGAGAGGTTCTTCTGTATTTGCGAGAGCATTTTGAGTAAATTGAGAAAATTCATACGCAGTATCACTATCGAACTGTGTAATACGGACATAGTATACTCCGTTATCTTGGTACTCGGTAATGAGAGAATCAAGCAAAATACGATCACGAATAATTTCGATATCAGTAATGAGATTATCCTGTTCTCTATAAACGGTAAGCACTACCTTTTCTCCTTGTGGACCACGAATCTGTTCTACTGCATCTGACACAGTGACTTCCATATCAAAATCCTCGCCATCTACTGCAATGATTTGATCTTTTGCCATAAGTCCTGCCTTTTCAGCTGGAGAGTTGACCAATGGAGCTACTACCATAATACGATCACCTTCTTGCGAAAGCTCTGCTCCAATACCAAAAAACTCGCCATTTACTGCTACTTCAAAATCTTCTAATTCTTGTGGAGGAAAAAATGATGTATGAGGATCTCCCAGAGCATCTACCAATCCACCAACAAGAGAATATTCCATGTCTTTTGCTTCTGGAATATCATGTGTATAGAAATTATCTTCGATAGTTTCGACCATCAACTCCAGTGACTCCATTGGTATTTCTTTTCCAAGAAGAGAAATACTTGCTTCATTATAACTATAGTATTTTCCTATATAGAGCCCTCCAGTAAATGTTACACAA
>JAYELJ010000024.1:0-5270 GCA_034717395.1 Patescibacteria group bacterium | reverse complement strand
ATGCCAGCTTCATATAGTATAAAGATTTCTCTGTATACTTTGGACCAACATAACCTTTTTTATTCAGCCATACCGATAGATACCTTGCATAGTCTAAAGAATCTTCCTGATCTGTCTGAGAAACAGATAGCTCCAAATCTTTCTCTTGTGGAAGATAATAGTTCTCTGGTTTTTCACCAAGCAGAGACAACATCAAAGCAGTATCCACAGTAGCAATATGATCTGCTGGTAGAGACAAGATAGATCCTGCTACTACCACATAATACCCACCACTCTGTGTTTTATATATATCTACTGCCTTTGTGTATTTCAGCTGTAGCTGAGACTCTGCACCACCCAGAGAAGATATGAAAGCCTCTATCTCCAATGTCTTTTCTTGTTTATACCCAGATATATACAAATAACCATCTACAAATCTTTCTCTCAGTTTTGTTTGTCCAACGCCACTGTTTGCCAGGTATGTATCTAATTTTTGATCTAAAATCTGAATATACTCATCTCTTTTGTCTGAATTCATAAGAGTTTTCAACCTATCTCTATTTCTATCATCGATAGAATAAAAAGAAGATTTTTCTCTCATTCTCTGACCATCCAGCAAAGATCCTCCTGCACTATACACATATGCCATATCTACCAAACTTGGTAATCCGTCATACGTACCAAGAGTTTTTATCAACCCTTTCGTATCTTTTGCATTCGGAAATATTCTTTTACTCACAGTCAAAAACTGATCTTCTCTTATTTTCATTTTATGTATTTGCACAACCTCAGGGTCCTGCTTACTCATTTTATCCAAAGTTACTACCTGTTTGTTTGATACACAACCAGAAAACAACCCACCTACCAATATTGCTCCCAGCATCATTGTATATACTTTTTTCATCTTTCTTCCTTTTCTTTTTCTTTTCTCAACAAAACATAATTTATTTATACACAAATACAGATAAAATGTCAACACTCTACCCGATAATTCATCACCATATATCTGACAATAAGAAAACCCTTGGTATACACCAAGGGTTTATAGAGTAATAAATTACTCTATTCTGCTGTCATGATCCAATACCCAGTGTTCGCTGGGATTGTCTCCAGTTGATTGGTCGTATCAAGACCAATCGTATCATTTGGGTCTATTAACCCATCATCATTGAAACCAGCATATGCCAATGACCATTCACCATTCACATAATTCCATATTGACATAGGTTTAACAGATGAACCTTGAGCATTCAGGCTTGAAGCAGCCTTCATACTCAGTTGCTCTGCCGAGATATCGATACAAGAACCATTGAGATTCCACCCAGCTGCTAGCTGAGAGTCATCAAACAGTTGATCGATACCAATAACCAATTGTGTATCCGAGTTTGACACTGTTACTGTCTCAGATCCCCAATTACTTGGAAGTCCCACAAAAGTTACTGTATCATTCTCTGCAACATTTATATCTGCATACTCCATCATACCATAACCGGCTGATGTATTATCTTCAGACAACCATGCTACTGGATAATTTGTTGTTACATCTGTCTGATCATCTGTTACTGCAATAGTAACATTGTTATCTTCAAACATCTGTCTTACATGAACTGGCAAGAGCTTAATTGTTTTTCCGATAACTTGAGCTGATGTGATCGGAATTAGCTCAAGTTCAGCAGGCTGAACCCCAACAGTAAATACCACATATTCCTGACTTGCTGGATTTCCAGCTGTATCATTCACATCGATATATACAATCGTTGTCTGACCTTCTACAGACGTATTTACTTCATTCAAACCTGTATACACAGGAGTAAATATAGTATCAACATTGTCTGTAACAGTATATACTGATGACCAGTTTATATCTGATACACTCGAACCATAATCCAAATTGATTATAGATTCATTTACATTGATAACTGGAACTTCTGTATCTGGATCAGCTACTGCTGTGATAACAAATGAACCATCCCAATCTGCACCTGCAACTTTTGAGATAGTAAAGTCAGTAGTTATAATATCTACTTCATCACCATCTGTCACTGTTGTATTTACATCAGATTGAGTGAGAACAAAATCCCCTACTGTTTCTTGAAATCCAAACCCATCGATGGTACCGTTGGCATCCAAAATATACGAACCAGCTACAAATCCTGTTGCATTAATTTGTAATGTATCACCACTTGATATATTAAAGTCTTGAGAAACCCCAACATCCGAGTTTGTAATATTTACATCTACAATTGCTGCGGTTGCAGCTACACTTAATGATCCTGCTGCTAATGCAGCTAATACTAACTTTTTCATTTTATTCCCTTTTCTATTCTATTTATATTCTATTTCTATTCTGTAGGTTCCCAAGTACCTATATACTTGGTACCGATGGCGGCATCTGCAAATCAGTTACTGTTCTATTCAGTGTTTTGTTTGGAGTATTCCCCGTGGAACTCTCAACATTTTCTGATGATGAACCTCCACTACCACAACCAATAAATAATCCCGCTAACAATGTAGTTAACACAAGCTTTTTCATAGCTTTCTCCTTTGTTTTTTATATATCATTTTCAAGATTTCTCAATCCCACATATGTTTCACGCTCTTGATCAAAAGCGCTTAAGAAAACAAAACCGCCTTCCTAAACTAATATCATCATACAGAGTTTTTCTGCATTGTCAACATAATTTTACAAAACAGTCAAAAAAATACATAAAATATAAATATGTAGAACTGAAAAAGCATAACCCACTCAGGAGCTATGCTTATATACATGTATATCAATATCATTACTCAGCAAGTTTTGCATCAATGATAGCTTTGAATTGTTCATATGGGTATGCTCCTGCAAGAAGCTGATCTCCCACAAAGAATGCTGGAGTTCCAGAGATTCCATACTCACGAGCAATATCGGCATCAGACTGAACCTGAGCAGCTGTCTGATCTGCAGACAAACATGTTGTAAATGTATCTACATCCATTCCAAATTCTGTTGCCCACGCTACAAAATTATCCTGTGTAAGATCTTTTTGATTGGCAAACATGCGATCGTGCATTTCCCAGAAGTTATCTTGCTTGTCAGCACACACTGCTGCTGCTGCTGCTGCACGAGCATTTGGATGAAGCTGATCCAAAGGAAGATGTTTGAATACAAAATGCACTGTATCTCCATATTCTGCTTTGAGCTGAGAAACAACTCCTGCTCCACGAACACAGAAAGGACATTCAAAATCAGAAAACTCTATAATAGTAAGAGCGGCATCTTTTGGACCAAAACTTGCATCTGCATCAGATACTTCTGGTGTAGAAAGAAACTCTGGTGTGGGAACCTGAAGGATCACAGCAGATAAAGAATACGAACCGTCAGCATTGACATCTAGACCTTGTTCAAACCTGGCAAAATCAGGAAGTGTATTCATAGATTCACTCAATACTACATGAGGAAGGGCTTTGATATTATATTGATCGATCATTTTCTGACCTTCCAGTGAGTTTTTGGCAACACGACGAACTTGTACCGATGGCCCAAGAGTCAAAGGAACATTTGCAGCTATTTCATCATTTCCACATGTTTTACATTCTGGATTTTCTACCAAAGTCATAGTCACTGTAGTGTATGATTTCCAAATAGTATCTCCAAGAACAATCTGTTTTGCATTATTCACATATACTCCTACAGCTACTACAGCTCCAATAAGAAGTACAAATAGAATAGTAATAATATACGACCAAACAGGTGTTTTGTACTGAGTAAAAGGTTTTAGAATTTGTTCTGTCATGATAATCAGATAAAAATATAGAAAATAGTGTAGAAAAATTATTGTGTCACAATAATTCATTCTGTGATAGCTCCGTTACGAAGCTGTCCATGGTATAGTGTTTCTATCCCATATGTTGCGAAAACTCATTGCAAATACTCTAAAGGACTCTCTGTAAAAAGTCAAAATGAAGCGGTAGACGAAATATCTATTTGAGTGAAGTATTGTGGATGCGAGGCCAAAAGAGATTTTCATGAAAGAGAATATATAGAGTCACTAAGTGATAGACGAGTTGTAAACAGATCTACCAGCTGAGACTCTGTCCAGTTATCAGATAACACATAGAAAGAATCATCATCATATGCCCAATAAAAAGTATAACTCCCTGACTGCGTATCTGGAATATTATATATTTTCTCTTCGAGAGTTACTCATACATCTTGTATATCTATAGTACGACCGACCACACTTTCATCATCCAGCTTGAGAGACGAAATCATATCTCCAGAAAAGGAAGGTCTTTGTACCAAATCTAAAGATTGTCCAAAAAATATTGGCATCAGATTGTAGAAAAGAAGGTCTTCATTCTGATCTATATCTCTATCCAAGCGTACCATTATACGATTGTCTGAAACTATTATAATCTCTGGATGATACTGCCAAATATCAGAGAAAAAATCATCATCGAGCAGATACTTTTGATACCAGCTTTGCAGCAGAAGATCTCATTTCAAAGCCCATACAGATGGAGTATCTGTAATAATCTGATCTCTGTATCTTTTATATATATCTGCAAATTCTTCCATACTGAGATGCAATATACTCCCAGGGTATACAACCCGATCTAACCTGGAAGTTACCGAACTATTATAAAAATCTCGAAGTGCCTGTGTATAGACAACAGAACTATCATAGCTTCTATACAGCAGCTGAAAAGAATCGTCTTGATCATCTTGTAGCAAACCCAAAGAAAGAGGAAGGTCTAACGAAAGAGCCGGGAGTAAATTATGAATCTCTGATGAAATATCATACGCACTATTATCAAGAGAAAGAAAAGAATTATCCCAAATCACAATTTTCAAAGATGAATCTTCTGCAAATTCATAGAAAAGGTTTGTAAAAGTTCTATCTCCTAGCAAGCTTTCTTTTGGAAACACGAAGTCAGTCGATCCACTAGTAATATTGAGATACTGGTACCCATCGTGCAACAATGGCTGAGGACTTTTGTGAGAAATATATAAAATATGAAACTCTCCTGATTGTTTGAAAAAATACACGGGATGTTCCCAGTCGATATCATCAGGAAAATACAAATACATATCGGGAAACTCTTTGACTAAAACATCTGGACTTTCGAGCTCTACAAGAAAAGAAAAAGAATCTTTGTCTAAGTATTTCTCAACCTGAAAACTCCTTTCCGATGAACTATCCCAAAGAAAGAGAATTAAGAGAAATAAAAAAAGACTCACAAAAAACGATAACAAAAAACGTATAAAAAACTGCATAGCTATATTTAAAATTTTGAATTCTGAGCTGCTT
>JAYELJ010000023.1:0-5461 GCA_034717395.1 Patescibacteria group bacterium | reverse complement strand
CTCGGTGTATCTGTGTCAGCAATGGCAACAGAGTATGAACTGGAATATAGTGGTGCAGATATGAATAAGAATTGGACAGATACGAAAAATCGTGAAGTCCATTTTGAAAAGATCGCACTGGATAGTACCAAAACAGATGGAAGTGTATATATAGAAATGAAATATATCTATATAGGAAAGGAAGTAACCGATGGTATGTGGCTTTCATTCTATGATGCCGATACCGATGAAAAGATAGCTACTGCGTATAGAGGCTCAGGTGTTACTAAACACTTAGAAATCTCAAAAGAAAATATAGATGACCTCAGCAATGGAAGATTTTATATCAAGAACCTGGTAGATGGAGCACCTTCTCCATACAAAAGTAGTATTGTTACTATTTCTGTTACGGAAAAAGCTAGTGTTCCTTATGTAGTGAAAACTTTCTTGGAACCAAACCCTGCTGCCGTAGAAGGAGGAAAGAATTATACTTTTTCTTTCAAGGTAGAGTTGAGTGATGGAACATACAAGTATATCAGTAGCTACGATAATGAATACGGAAAAGCATGGACGAAAGTTGCTTCAAATTCAGTAGTGACTTCTGCTGAAACAAAGAGTGAATATGAACGAATCACTTTCTGGAATAAAGTTTCTACTGTAGAAGTATCGAGTCAGGTTACAAAAACTGTATACGCATACTTTGAGAATAAAAATGGAGAAACAGTAAGCTCTTTTGGATCAAGTTCTCTGACTGTGAAAGAAAAACCAGCTACACAGACAGGACTATCTTGTTCTGCAACGAAAACTACTTTGGATAATGATGAATCTACCACGATCTCTTGTTCCAAAACAATGGATGATGGGACGACGGAATCAGCTCCAGAATTTATAGTTTCTAGCTATTCAACAAGTTATCTGAATCAATCTGGAGCAACGTTTACCGCAGATTATAGTGGAGTGAATAATGTAACAGCTACTATCAATTTTTCTGATAATGGATTTACAGATTCGCTGTCTCTCACTATCAACAGTACACCGCTCCCAGATCCTGTAGAGGACGAGGTAGTAGTGACTTGGTCTGATGATAGTATGAGTTTCTCTGTTGTTCAGACTTGGACAGAAGGAAAAGCGGATACCGTAATCCCATATAATGATCTTACCGTGACCTATGATACTTCTAAATTATCATACGATGATAACGGGCAGTTTACTACGACTTACTCAGAATTTGGAGATACAACAGATGCCGTAAGTATTAGCTACGGTGGAGAAGTTATTTCTACCAAAACTATCACAGTAACTGGTGAGGATCTTGCAGATATCTCATTGGTACATCCGTATTCAAAAAATTATCTCGGGTTTTCTACGGTGATCATAGCCAAAGGTCATGTGGGACAAGAAGTTGAGGTAAGAAAAGTATCAGATGATACACTTATCGATACACAAACAGTCTCAGATGATGGGTATGTTACATTTGGAGGTTTGGATCTTGCAATAAGCGAAGGTCTGAAACTCCAATATGCAGACCAGGAAGGGAATGTATTAGCGAATACTAATGATTCTATCGCACAAACTGAAGTAGAGAGTTATACTCTAGCAAGTACTTTTGCTTCGGGAAATCCTATTCTTGTTAGTTCAGGTGGTACCCTTGCAAGTTCAGAAGATATTGATGATGCTATAAATACAATAGATGAGATTTTCTATAGTTCACAAGACTACAACCGAATCCTTATGCTGAAGATTTTATCTATGCAACTATGGGAAGAAGTGGTCGTTGGAACAATAGATCAGGTGTCTGTAATGATGTCATATGCTACCAATGGAGCGAAAATGAAAGGTGTTTCTATATTCTTAGACGCTGACCTTGAAGTTCTTTCCCCAGCAGCACGAGATAAAAATAATCTCATTCATAATCAAGTTGTTAGTGCGTTAGATAAACTTGGGACAAGCATAGGAATACCTTTGAGTTATGATTCATATCTTGAAAATGCTCAAGTTCATACAGAAAAGGAATACAAGATAGCCTCAGTCTTATCTTTCATAGGACAATTAGTTGGAGCTCCTCCTTCACAAAAAGTGAGTAAGGTTGTTGATACAGTTGAAGAAACACTCCCTCTTGTAAAGAAAGGAGCTGAAGTTTTTGTTGAGGAAACCGAAGATATTATTCAGCAAACTGTGAATCTAGAAGATAATGTTATATCAAGTATTGATAATATCCTAGATGATATAAACAAAGAAAAGATTCAGAACTTTACCTCAAAACAGTTTGTAAATAAGAAAACGGAACTTACGGAAGCTTTTCGAAAGAGAAGTAAAGAAGGATTGTCTGGAGAGCATCTTTTGCAAATGCAGACAGCTCGTCAGTATACAAAAGTTATGTTGTATCTGGAGATGAGTAAACAACCTATGCTCAAAAAGTATATGGAACAGCTTGGGTATATCAAAAATGATATCATTCAAGATTCAGCTGATGAGATACTTGATGTATTTGGACGCAGTAACCTGAGACAAAAAGATGTCGTCAATCCTCCAGATTTTGGAAATGCTGTTAGTTTTGCAAAAAGTGAAAATATGAAAAACTTAGTTGGAATGAGTAGAGTTGATATTAGTACAACGAATCGACTGACACGAACTGATATGTGTGGAACGAATGATCCTGGGTTTGGTAAAGTGTTTCAGTCTGAAGATTTCAGTGATGACCTAACACGTGTTCAACAGGAACAACTCCTATATGATAAAACCAAAAGCATCTCGGATATGTTTACATCTCCTATGTCATTCCAAGGAACCCTTGGTCTAGAAACACACAAGAAATCGAGTCGTTTCTTGACTACTATGAACTATAGAGGACAAAAGATTGTTGTAGAAACTATGTTTGATAATGTGAATAATCGGATAATATCATTGGATAGAAATGGGAAACCTGTGTTCTACCAAGAAAACTTCGATGAAACTATGTTTGAAGCTATGTTTGTTTCTCAGAAAACACAACTGAATAAAGGTGGTAAAAAAGGTTTTGATACCGGTGAGGATGTTACTCTTACAAATACACAAGTTGGATTTGAAGGATTTTATCAGATAGATGGATACTCAGCATGGAATAGTATTATTCCTGATGCAGCATCGAAGATCTTATACAAAGGTCAGTATATTACATTCGTAGAGTTTGCAGAAATAGCAACCACTGTCTACGGTGTTGATGTATTCGATGAAACTTTTGCATTCGCTGATGATAACCATAATGGTATAAGTAATATCCAAGATATTATCAATAGTGTTGCATATTACCTGGATGTAGAAACTATCAAGACAGGTACGGTACTTGCAAGTGCGAGTTATTCTCAGACTATAGGATCCAGTGAAGATATTGTTGGAAAAGCAAGAATTACACTGAATCCCGGAGCAATTCAAAATGATACTCAGATCTCTATCAACCAAGTACATGATACGATAGAAACCAACGATGGTTCTATTATTCGTGCAATGGTGGATATAGGCCCAGATGGAACACAGTTCTCTGAAGGAAATGAGGCAACTATTGAATTAGAATATAACGGTGATACCACTGGTGATGTAGTAATACATACCATGGATAAAACTACAAAAACATTAGCTAGTCTGAATACTACCTATGTTGGTGATGGTAAATACCAGGCTAAGACAGCAACATTATCTCCATTCTTTTTAGTTGAACTTCCACCTTCTGCTCCAGTAGAAGAAGATGATAACACCACTACAGAGGAAACTCCGGTGGAGGAAGAAACAGAAGAGGTTGTTAGTGATGAATCAAGCTCAGAAAGTGAATCAGATACAATTATAGATGATAGTACTGAAGAGTCTGAAGAAACTGTAGACTCTGAGTCTGAATCAGATACAGTGGTCGCAGATCAAGAAGAGCTTGTACAAGAGGAAGAACAAGTTTTAGTAGAACTTTTATCTGGTACGATCTGTGACGCAAATATCACAGAAAAATCGGAAGATATAATACTTGCTGATATTTGTTTGGGTAGCTATGCTATCTCAAAGATCCTCGGGAAAAACGAAATAAGTCTGAGACTTGGAAAAGATGTATCAAATACACTTTCCCCAGGAGATTATGTATCTATTACAACGAATCTCCCGGATACACCTGTAGTAAAATACTATAAGATGGAAATGGAAAATGATGAAAATCAGACATATCATCTTGTCGATCATAATGTTACTCAAAATATCTTTCATCTGAAAGATCCAAAAACTGATGTTTTTATTCTGTTTACAGGATTAGATACATTCACAGTAGAGAGTGCAGAAATTACCATAGAAAAGTATGCAGGGGTATTAGAGGAAGATATACTGATCGATATGCCAAATATTCCAGATTCTGTATCAGAGGAAAATATCCCTGATCTGATAGAAGAAAAATCCATGGAAATCAAACATGGATGGAATCTTATTAACCCAAACTTTACTGGGTCTCCAGAAGATATGATGAATAATATAGAGTCATATAGTTATGGTGTAGCAGATACGGTCTTCTTTGTTTATCGAACAAATGATCTCGGACAAGTTCAGTGGTTATTTTGGAGTAACAATGAGACATACACAACAGCTATGCTCGAAGCTGGATATAACCAGATAGAAACTATCCAGTACGGTGAAGCTCTTTGGGTGAAAAATATTTCAGGTGGAAGTTGGGATTATCAATATAATTACCAGCCAAATAGTAAACTGGAAACAACTATCAAACCTGGATGGAATTTTGTTTCATTTAACAAAAATATCACTAACCAGGAGTTTGATGACCTCAAAGAACTTGCTACTATCCTTTGGATATACGATACTGATTCTCAAACATGGAAAACAGCAAGTAAATATTGGGATCTGGAAACAGAGAACCTTGACTACGAGCTGATTTCTGAAATATTGCATACCCAAGGTGTATGGATCAAAGGAGATATTCCAGCTGATACCATATTTACCTACGCACCACTATCAAGCCTTGCATTGCTTGGCCTGATAGGATTGCGAAGAAAACAGGGACAAGTATCAGCAGCAAAAACACTTGTTATTGCTATTCCACTGATATTCCTGTTGAGTGCATGTGGTGGAGGATCTGGGAATTCCCAGTCGCCATCTATGAATGCCAATGTGCCAGCAGCTATAGGAGATCTCCCTCCTGTGCTGCACAGCTATGCTCCTCCTCAGTGATGAGCCCAAACACAGATCATTATGGTCTGTGTTTTTTTATACCAAAGAAATAACCTCCCTCTCCAAAATATTTTCCAAAAGCATGCCAGTATCTCCCTGGACTTGCCTACAACCCAGAGGGTCTCCCGCAAGTTTCCAGGGTAGATACAGGGCAAAGCTTTTTTCGGAAAATATTTCCTCGAGAGAAAGAAAAAAAAGAGACAAAGATCAGAGATACATAAAAAGCATCCCAAACAAATAGGATGCTTTTTCTTTTAGGGTTCAAACACAGTGATGTGCTCTAAAAGGCAAG
>JAYELJ010000022.1:0-5474 GCA_034717395.1 Patescibacteria group bacterium | reverse complement strand
AACCAAGTGGTGGTTTTATTACAGCTATTGTAAATAGAGATGAATCAGGTTTCTTGGGCGCCTATATAAAGGGCTCAGTGGAAATCATTGCAGAAGGAGTTGTTCATGTATAATTTGGTTGTTGTAGATAACACGAATAAGGAACAGTATCGGATGGGGTTTGTAAAAACATACCAGACGGTATTTGCTGGAGAACCATATAATGAAGATTGGAAAGAAAATGAAGTAAATATCATTTTCGATGATCTTACAAAAGATGGTTCTATATGCGTTGTTGCTTTGTGTAATGAAGATATTGTTGGATTTTCTGGTTCTCTTCCTCTATCAGAGTGTGATCAAGATGTAAAGAATCTTATATCTCCTGTATTAGGAATGTCTGTATTCTATAATGCGGAGCTCGGTGTTCTTCCTGAACATAGAGGTCATGGTCTGGCAAAACAGATGGTAGATCAAAGAGTTTCTATAGCAAGAAATAATGGTTTTCATTATAGTATTATGAGAACGACAACCAATGGTTCAATGTCTCAATCTATATATGAAAAAGTAGGGTTTGAGATTTTAACTGGAGTAGAACAAATTGTTTCTCATGAAAGAGTTGGTGAAACAAATGATTCAGATAAGAGGATCTTTTTATATAAAGAACTTAAATAATTATGCGAAGTTGGATTTTTATCCTTCTTCGCTTTTTTTATTTTTGTAAAAGGTTTATAATCAGAAATGATTTATTATATCTTTATTTAGAATATGTCGATTCAAGATGAATATAGAAATATCGAAGATTCACTTTTGTTATGTAGTGATTTAAAGTCTATGTCAGTAGTAGATACAAATGAATGATTTGTTATGATTCCCTCTAATGAATATATATCATATTATTATTTTAAGAATGATATGAAAGAATATTTTTGAGGGAGGATTGTTGTAAGAAAAACTGTATGAAAGATATTGAATAAGATTCGAAAATCTTTGGAAGATCAACAATCAAGATATCAACTCATTGTTGTATATGGATATAGATCATTAGAAGCTCAAACAAAATATTTTAATAATTACTTAGAAGAAGTAAAGAAAAAATATCCAGACATATCTAATATTGATCAACTGAGAGAAATTGCTCATAGATGAGCTGCATGTCCAGAAGTGGCTGGTCATCCTACATGATGAGCAGTAGACGTAACTTTATTTGATAAGGAACTAGGGATGTATATTGATATGGGAACAGAACCAGGAGATTATTCTACAAAGATATGTTATACAGATTCTCCAGAGATTACAGATTTCCAAAAAAATAATAGACATATGTTACAAAAAATAATGATGGAATTTGGTTTTGCACCATACCCAGGAGAATGGTGGCATTTTTCTTATGGTGATAAAGAGTGGGCCAAATATTATAATCAATCAAATGCTATATATTGACCAGTATTATTAGACAATATATTGATACTTGAAGATTAATGTGTTATGTTTGAACTGATATAAAGATAAAGGATGAAACAATGACTATAAAAAAAGAAGATTCGATTGTAGTGATCGAGGGAAAAGAAGCTGGACCTACTGTGGCAATTTTTGCAGGAGTTCATGGTGATGAAGTATGTGGTGTCGAGGCATTTCAAAAAAAATTGCCAGAAATCACAATTAGTAGAGGAAAAGTTTTTTTTGTTTATGCTAATTTAAGAGCAATTGAAGAAAATGTAAGATATACTGATGCAAACATGAATAGATGTTTTGGTAAAGATTCAGATAAACATATAGAAAAAGCGCTAGGGTCTTATGAGAGGGAGAGAGCATTAGAACTTATGCCTATTCTTGATCAATGTGAAGCACTGCTTGATATTCATGCAAGTACAAATAAAGAGAGTACTCCTTTTATTATTTGTGAGCCACATAGTTTTGATATAGCAAAAAATTTACCTGATTTCCCTATTCGTTCTCATGGATGGGATGATATTGAAACAGGAGGAACAGATTACTATATGAATACTGTACTTACAGATTCTGGTGTAAAAGGGAAAGGTGTTTGTGTGGAATGTGGATATTTAGCCGATCCTTTTGGTCAGAAAAGGGCAGAAAATGCATTGCTTTCTTTTTTGAGGTATTTCGATATGATTGATATCGATCTTGATCTTGTCGAAAATACAGATCAACGGGAAATTCATGCGTATGATATTTATCATACGGTTATAGGGTTTAAGAAAGAAAGAGAATTTTATGATTTTGAACTGTTGAAAGAGGGTGAAATTATTGGATATGATGGTGAAGTGATAATTAGAGCAAAGGAAAATGATGTTATTATTTTCCCAACAAATGTAGAAGGTTCTGATAAAGAGGCTTTCATTTTAGGAAGAGAGAATAATTAATTAAATACAAAGGATTAATAAAATTAATGAAGTTGTTGAATACCTTTCAGAGATATTTGATTGAGAAATAAAAGGATGAATTATGAGTTTAGATATACAACTAATAAAACCAGAAGATATACACAAACAAAATGATTTTATTTGTGTATATCAAGAAGTATTTGCAGGAGCTCCCTATTTTGAGAAATGGGAATCTACGGAAATTCAATCAATGATGGATCATTGGTTTGAAATAGGAAATGCATATGTCTCTGTTGCGTATATTGATGGTAATCCAATTGCTATTGCTGCAGGAGTTCCTTTGGTAGCAGAACAGAAAAGATATAATGCACTCAAATTAGAAGATCAATATATGCATTTGGTGGATTCGATATTTTATAATGTTGAGGTTGCAGTTCTTCCATCATGTAGAGGAAGGGGTATTGCTTCCCAGCTTATTGATAATCGTATTTTATTTGCACAAGAAAATGAATTTTCTCATCTTGTATTTATTACAATTGAAGAAGGTTCATTATCGGAACCATTATATCTCAAGAAAGGTTTTCAAAGAATTACTAATCTATTAGTTCCAGAAATTCAAAATGGAATAAATGGAGAGGATGTTCATTATAATAATGTTTTCCTTATAAAAGAGATATGATACACTGATACTACTTTATATAGGTAGTATCTTTTTTTATGATTATTGATATCCATACACATAACGGAGTGAATTGGAAAAAAGCATACGAAGGAAGATTTCCTTCCAGTTCAAATATAGAAATGCATAAACAGATTCTCAAAGATATTCGTATCGATATTGCTATCAGTTTTCCCTTTGGTCATGCATTGTACTTTGATTTTACAAACAAAGATCGTTTGCAGCCAAGTGGTTTTGATAATTTCCCATACCATAAAGAAAATATAGATCATTTGAAACAATGTTTATTATTTGGAGAAGGAAGAATTATCCCTTTTGTGAATATTTGCCCAGGAGAAAAAGAGGATCAGCAAATAGAATTGATTCAATCACATGCCCATGAGATATATGGAATAAAATTTCATACAACACTTACTCAGAAAACCTCAAAAGACCTCGAGAATTCAGGATTCCTACAACTGGCTCAAGAGCATGACTGGGGGATACTACTACATTCAGATAATACTGAGTATGGAGATCCCTGTGCGATCTATGACCTTGCAGAAAGAAACCCAGAAAACAGATTCCTGGTAGCACATATGGGAGCAGATTGTAATGCAGAATTTTTTACAAAACTGAGAAATAAAAGACTGCCAAACCTCTTTATAGATTGTAGTCCTTGGTTTGGGATAGTTGCATATAACAACCATTTTAAATCAGATAAAAGCCTCCCAGAAGACTGGAACTCAGATCCATATAAACTCTTCGAAAAGTTTGCAGATGAATTTTCTGATATCCTCTGCTTTGGAACAGATTCGCCATTTACAACAGAACACCTGCCTTCAGAAAATCTCACAGTGCAATCTACCTACCAAGAAAATATCGACTTACTGAATCATATCCAAGATCCAGAAAAACGAGATGCAGTAGCATATAAAAACTCTCTTCGTTTCCTTGGAAAGAAAGGAGAAACACTTATTTAAAACTAGATTATTTTTTACTATGAAATATATAAATACTCAGGAGATCACGCCTCAGCAGCTTGCACAGTCACTTCAAAGACCAGCTTTTGATTACTCTGCTCGTGTAGAGCAGGTACAACCTATTATAAACAAGGTGAAAGCAGAAGGAGACAGTGCTCTTCAAGATTTTAATGCCAAATTTGATGGAATAGATACGCCCATCTCATGTGTATCTCAAGATGTATCTCAGAAGGATCTTGAGAGTCTTGATCCAAAAATCAGAGAATCTTTCGAAGTAGCTATTGCAAATATTACAAAATTTCATGAGTCTCAAAAAAATACAGAACATCTAGTAGAAACCATGCCAGGGATTCAGTGTTGGAGAGAATCTCGTGCTATTGACACCGTAGGATTGTATATCCCAGGAGGGACAGCTGTGCTCCCATCGACGCTTATGATGCTCGCAATCCCAGCCAAGATAGCTGGATGTGAAAAGATTGTTGTCTGTACACCTCCACAAAAAGATGGAAATATTTCAAAAGAAATCCTCGCTCTTTGTGCAATGTTAGATCTAAAAAATATTTATGCTGTTGGTGGAGCCCATAGTGTTGCAGCTATGGCATATGGAACAGAACAGATACCAAAATGTGATAAAATATTTGGGCCAGGGAATCAGTTTGTTACCGTAGCAAAAATGCTCGTGTCCCAAGATCCATATGGGGCGGCTATCGATATGCCCGCAGGTCCATCTGAAGTCCTTGTTGTCGCTGACGAGCATGCTAACGCATCATTTGTAGCGGCGGATCTTCTATCTCAAGCAGAACATGGGGTGGATAGCCATGTGGTGTGTGTCGTTCTCTCTTCAGAAAAAGGAAAAGAAATCGAGCAGAAACTAGGTGTGCAACTCATGCAGCTCTCACGCTCAGAAATTGCGCAGCAAGCCTTAGAAAAAAGTGTAATGATCCAAGTATCAAATAGAAATGAAGCAATAGAGGTGTCTAATCAATATGCCCCTGAACATCTTATCCTTCATCTCGATGATGTAGATACGGTTCTTTCATCTATTACCAATACAGGGTCAGTATTTGTAGGGCAATGGAGTCCTGAGTCAGTAGGAGACTACGCATCTGGAACCAACCATACGCTTCCAACCTTTGGCTTTGCCAAAAGCTATAGTGGAGTATCTCTTGATTCATTTGTGAAAAAAGTAACCTTTCAAAAACTTTCGAAAGAAGGTCTTCAAAATATTTCTGATACTGTTATTAATCTAGCAGATCTGGAAGAATTAGATGCTCATGCAAATGCGGTAAAGGTACGGTTATAACTTACAAAATTCTCTAATTGCATATACCTGATTTCCCCATAATTCGGTACGAAGAAGAGGGCTTTGTGCGTACCAAAAAACAGGGTTAAAGGAAAAAAATGTGTGCTAATAAAATTGAGTATTTGTTTAATGTAAGAGAAAATAGTAGGTGTAAACCTGCTATTTTTAATTTCAAACTAAAAATGACACAAAATTGTAGAAAATGTCGG
>JAYELJ010000021.1:0-5600 GCA_034717395.1 Patescibacteria group bacterium | reverse complement strand
CTGGTAAGCCTATCCTTTCCATTAAAACATCCTCCGATGCAGAAGAGTAGAATAAAATATATTCTGTTCTTACATTTATATCTAATAAATAAATATCTGGAATACTATTTTGTAACAGTATTGTGTTTTTCTGAGCATAATCGGCATAATAGTCTAAAATATTATATAATAATGAGGCATCTATCCAATCTATATCCGATAGTTTCTTATTCTTCAAAGAAAGATCCATAGCTAAAAGAGAAAAAGAACTCAGTAATGTAACTATTTTCTCTCGTTCGGATAATACAAGAAATCCCTCTACAAACTGATGCAAATATTCTTCTCCTATTTTTATTGAAGAAGAATAGCTTATCATAGAATACATAAGCAGTTTCTGATAATCACTCAATTCTTTTGAAGTTGACCAGGAAATTAAAAATTCCGTTATCAACTCTTTGATCATATTATGTACTTCTCTTCCCTGTTTCAAATCTTCCAAAGTCATAAAAACAACATAGGCTTTCATAACGCCATCAAAAATCAACTCTGATCTTTTTACTATATCTGTCTCTGATTTATATGAGACAAGAATATCTTGTACCTCTTGTAATAGCAGTACTAATTTTTTTGGTTCCATTTATTTCTCCAATTTTTATATCTTAGCTCAATATTTCTATTGAGAAACATTTTCTCTTCCCTTGCAAGTATACGAAATAATAATAAAAAAGAAAAGGATAAAATCCTTTTCTTTTTTATTTATAGAGCTATATAGCTCTATTTTGTTTTCTTATCTTCTGTTGAATCATCTGAATCCAGTAGTGTGATAGAAACAATTTTATCTCCATCTTTTGGTTTCATAAGCTTCACTCCTTGTGTTACACGATTTAGTCTTTTCACGCTATTAAGAGCTGTTCGAAGCATTTGCCCTTGCTCTGATATCATAAATATATCTGTTGCCTGTACTTTGTCTGCAGCGATTACTTTTGCTCCAGCGAGCTTACCAGTCTTGACTGTAATATTTGCTACTTTGAGACCAGTTCCCCCTCGTCCTTGCAGCTTGTATTCCGAGAACTTTGTACGTTTTCCAAGACCATTTTCCATGACTACAACTAGCTCATCATCTTCTTTGTGCTCTACTACTTTTACATCTACAACCAGATCATCTCATTTGAGACGGATACCACGTACACCAGAAGCGGTACGACCCATAGAACGAACATCTTCTTCAGAGAAATGAATAGCCATTCCTTGCTCTGTCACCATAGAGATAGAGTCTTCTCCGATAGTTCCTTCTACCCAATTGAGAGACTCCCCTGGTTTGAGCTTAATAGCAATCAGTCCTGAGCGACGCACATTAGAAAAGTCTTCTAGTTTTGTCTTTTTGACCGTACCATGACTGGTAGCCATAAATAAGTATTTGTATGCATTATCTTTTCCAAGAGAAAGCATAGCTGTTACTTTTTCATCTGCTTCGAGCTGAATGATATTTACTACCGCTACCCCTTTTGTCGTACGCGAACCTTCTGGAATCTCGTAAGCGCGCAGCTTGAATACACGACCAGCATTGGTAAAGAACAGGATATCATCATGGGTATTGGTGATCAGCATACGAGCGATATTATCTTCTTCTTTTGTTTTCATACCAACAACACCTTTTCCTCCACGTTTTTGTGCGCGATAGGTATCTGGAGCGACACGTTTGATATAACCCGCTTGAGTCATAGTAATCACAGTAGCTTCATTGGCCACAAAATCCTCTTCTGAGAACCCTGTAAGTCCATATGGGACTACTTCTGTACGACGAGCATCATTGTATCGTTCTTTTACTTCTGTAAGCTCTGTCGAGATAATCTCACGAATCTTCGCTGGGTCAGCAAGAATACCTTCGAACTCAGCAATAAGAGCAAGTTTTTCGAGTAACTCATCTTCGATTTTCTGACGTTCGAGACCAGCAAGAGTTTGCAGACGCATATCTAGGATAGCCTGAGCTTGGAGATCTGAAAGTTTGTATGTAGTCATCAGACCAGCTTTGGCATCCTCTTTGGTCTTGCTTCCACGGATCAGAGCGATAATTTCATCGATGTTATCCAGAGCAATTTTTAGACCTTGAAGAATATGTTCACGAGCCTGTGCAATTTTGAGTTCAAACTCTGTACGACGAGTCACTACTTCGAAACGATGTTCAAGGAAATAATGAATCAGCTGTTGAAGATTGAGAAGTTTTGGCTGAGTCCCACGATCCACAAGAGCTACCATATTATAGTTGAAAGATTTTTGCAGCTCTGTCATCGAAAAGAGTTGGTTGATAATTTTCTTTGGAAAAGCATCTTTTTTCAAATCGATCACGACACGCATACCCTTTCTGTTCGATTCATCACGAATATCTGAGATCCCCATAAGTTTTTTGTCTATCACAAGATCCGCAATCTTTTTCACAAGATTTGCTTTACATACTTGGTATGGGATCTCTGTAATAATGATATGGTAACGACCTTTTTTGTCTTCTTCGATCTCGGTCTTGGCACGCATCACTACACGACCACGACCAGTCGAGTAGGCTTCGAGCATTGCTTTGCGGTCATATACCACCCCCCCAGTTGGAAAATCTGGACCTTGAATATGTTCCATAAGATCCTCTACTGTTACATCTTTGTTGGCAAGCATTGCTTGGCAAGCATCTACCACTTCTCCCAAATGATGTGGTGGAATATTGGTAGCCATCCCTACTGCAATCCCTGTAATCCCATTGAGTAGAAGATTTGGTACTTTAGCAGGAAGAACACTTGGTTCTTGGAGAGATCCATCAAAGTTATCACGAAAATCAATCGTATCTTTATCGAGATCACCAATAAGCTCTTCGGAAATACGTTTCATACGAGCCTCTGTATAACGGTAAGCGGCTGCACTATCACCATCGATAGAACCGAAATTCCCCTGACCATCTACCAGCATATAACGAACAGAAAAGTCTTGAGCCAAACGCACCATCGCTTCATATACCGAGCTATCACCATGTGGATGATACTTACCGATTACATCCCCTACAATACGTGCTGATTTTTTAAAACTGGTATTACTACGAAGACCAAGTTTGAGCATCGCGTACATAATACGACGATGTACTGGCTTGAGACCGTCACGCACATCCGGAAGGGCACGGGAAACAATTACCGACATGGCATAAGTCAGGTAACTCTTTTCCATGAAATCTGTGATATTATATGGGATCATCCCTTTTTCCAAAGGCTGTACTGGTGTTGTTTCTACAGCTTCGATATTATTTTCTGGCTGAGAATCTGGAATAGTGTTTTCGATAGGTGTATCAGACATGAGAGATATTTGCTAGATAATTTTTATTATAAATATTCTACTGATTTCTCATTTTTACGCAAGAGAAAAAGAAAAAACACTCAGTTATAAAACTGAATGTTATCACTCTTCCTTACACTACACTACGGAAAAGATATTATCTTCATAGAATGCAATGCCCATAAAGAAACTGTTCCTATAAACCCATATAGTACTACTGATATCACTATCAGATTTCTTAAAAAAATATCATTTTTTATCTTCTGAATCATACTCATCTCTTTACCCTCTCTTTTTGCTCTGATTGTTCATCATATCAGCTCTTTCCTATTTTACAAACAAAGTGCAGTGACAAAATAAGATCATATAACATAATACTATTTCTTATATGCACACTCTTTGATAAATGGGCAGCTATCACACTTGGGTTTCTTGGCTATACAATGATAGCGGCCAAACAGTATAAGTCTATGATGAAGTGACCGCATATTTTCTCCTGTAAATATCTTGTCTGCAAGTTTATCGGTCTGTTCTGGAAGTGATGTTTTCACAAAACCGAGACGATTGAGTACTCGATGTACATGAGTATCTACAGCTAGGTATGGAAGACCATATTGATCTGAAAGAAAAACCTTCGCTGTTTTTATCCCCACACCAGGAAGTGTTTGAAGTTTTTTGAAATTTACCGGAGGCTCTCCATTATATTGTTCCTGTAATATATGCGCTGTTTGCATAGCAAACTTTGCTTTGTTTTTATACAGACCAATAGTTTTGATATGCTCACGAAGATTATCTTCTCCCATATCAATCATATCCTGAGCTGTTTCTACTTTTTCCCAGAGAGGTTTGGTTGCTTTGTTTACTTGAACATCTGTGCTCTGAGCAGAAAAAAGAACTGACATAAGACACTGAAATTTGTTGTGAAATGCGAGTTCCGTTTCTGCTTTTGGAATCAGTTTTGTAAGACCCGATATAAGTTGTTGGGTAGAGAGCAAAGAGGATTGAATTAATAAGTGCAGAAACCTCATTTGAGATAAGTAACGGTAGTATAATGTAAGACGCATAAATTTGGAAATAAAAATCCCATGCCAATCATGACACGGGATATCAACTCGCTGCACCAGCAAAAAATTCATTATGGAAATCTTTTTGAGTCTTTTCCATTGTGTTACCAAAATATTCTTCTTGAATATAGTTGTAAACTGAACTGAGTTTTTTATTTTTTGAGTCTTGTAATGGTTGAAAATAATGCTCATATAAAGTTTCTTCATATTCTCTAAACATCTTATCGACAAAGAGCTTAATAGAAGCTTTGTTCTCAAGGTGATAAACAGACTGTATCCAGCCTACAAATATATCTGAATCATCATAATCCCAAGTCACAGTTGCTGTCTCATATGATATTTTTTGAGCGATTACCCGAAGAATAGCTAGATAATCTGACAACTTAGTATATCCTGTATTATTTGCATCTCTGTAAGTATAGTAGTTAGACACTCCATCGTGATAACAGTCTCTAAAATGTAATGTGTAATTAGCTCCTCCAACCTCAAATACAGGTAATCTATATGCTTTAAGAATATTATATAAATATATCTCAGCTAATCTTTGCTCTGGAATATTATCAATGAGAGATAAGATCTCTTCTTTATCTAAAATATCAATAAGCCATCGAAGATCTTTCAGAGAAAAGTTCTGTACTGCTTGATCTTTTTTTGACTGATATACTTGTTCAAATATATCGACTTCATAAGAGGATTTAGAATGCTTCAGGGAGATATAATTATTTCTAAAATCCATAAGCTCTACAAAACTAATCGAGTCTGGAAAGTATTGTAACTGAAATACAGCAGGCAATATTTTCATATCTTCTTGTTTTATTTCACCCAGGGTTACCCGTTGATATATCTCTATCTCCAACATATCTGTAAGAGTTCCTTTTCGGATATCTACTAACTCACTATCATAGAAGCATCTTCCTTTGGCATTTGAGCAAGCGCATCAAGCCAATTTGGTATTTTTTTCATAATTACGATTCTCCTTTCTTCCTATCGTTACATCATGCTTTATACCAGTATTTTCACAAAAAAGCAAATTCAACAGGCTCTATAACATCTGTGGGCTACGAATTAGTTAAAAAACATAGAAAATGGTAACATTGAGAAGAATAATTTCTTAGCAAAATGTTTAACATTACGGATACCACAATGCTGGCGTTTCAACTGTTCAAATCGCGTATGTATTCATTCTGTATATGCATTGGTAGATCGAGATATATAATAGTTCAATATACTATCAAACCATCTTCGGAT
>JAYELJ010000020.1:0-5634 GCA_034717395.1 Patescibacteria group bacterium | reverse complement strand
TATGTCCGTAATGATGAATTCATAGCACAATACTTTGTTGGAGAAGAGGATGCTGGACAAGCAAATATCTATGGATGAGATGATTGGGTGTTTTCTGCTGCAGAAGCAGCAAGACTCGGGATAGTACATGGGAAACAGGATGGAATGTACCATGCGTATGATACCCTCACACGAGGAGAAATGGCGAAGATAGTGATCAATGCCAAGAAGGTGTATGATGAAATGAACCAAGAATATGAAAATCACTGGAAAATACATACATTTAACCCCGAGAGAGATATCAGCTTCGATGACCAGTGCTATGGATTTGAAAGTCCCACCTTTGAATGAGATATCCGCCTGATCCCAGAGTGAGATCCAAGAATAGAACAGGCAAAAACAGCACTCAAAGAAGAATTACAAAAATACCCACAAGAAGTACTTAACAAATATCTATCTACCGTATGTGTATACGACCAGCTCAATAGCTACTACGCAGGAACAGCAAATATCCGTCATCTCAAAGCAGGCTACCCAGAAAACCAAATTCTCCTATGATTCGCTGGAGAAGATACTATGACCAACGAGTCTGCACTCCGCTGAACACTCCACCATGAGTTCTCGAGTATTCTAGTGAAACTCAACCAATATAAGTTTCCGAAGAAACAATGGATCGAGGCTTTGCCAGAAAATTGGAAATATTTCTATGATGACTGGATTGATGAGACGAGGGGGTGGAGTGAGGTAGATAAAGATCTTGAAATGGGGTTTTTAAATCTATATGGAACAGCAACATTTGAAGATGATTACAATACATTAGTATGAAGATTTTTTTCAGATTATGATTCATTTTCATTATATGATTATTTCTGGAATAAAGAATTAGGTGTGTATTATAACTATTCTCGAGTGCAAACTAAGTTAGATCTCTTATTATGATTCTACCATGATGTTATAGATCCAGTATTTACGTGGGAGTATTTACTAGATATTGGTACTAAAAATATGAATATGAATGAATAAGAATTTTTACTATTTAATAATTGAAAACAATGTTCAAGTATATATCAAAAGCATTATGGATAATATACCTTTTAATATTAATTACAAATCTCTTATGACTTATTTTGATGTTCTGAATACCTAGGGTATGGGAATTGATAAGTATTATTGATTCAATAATATCCATGATTTGACTGATATGATTTATTTTTAGTAAAAATATATTTATCAAGCTGTTTTGGAAAATATATTTTATTTTTCAATTAATTTGGGGAGTTTTTTATCACTATATGCTTCCATTACCTCAAAATATGACAATCGAATTATCTATACCTCAATTTTATGCTGCTACATTAACAACAATTTTCGCAATCCCTCTCTTCTACGCTCTTTACATATACTCATTCAAAAGGGAATGGAAATAGCCTCCTGGCCTTTGCTCATCATGAAATCATGGTGAGTCTCAGTCAGCAGGTTATGGTCAAACATAATCAGCTGGAAAACGAAACTGTGTGCAGAGAAGAAATTCGAAGCAGAGAATAGAGTTATTGATGTTCTTTGACATACCGGAATAAGACAGAAATGAACTCGATCGGAGGATCCTACCATGTCTCTTGTAGATGTATATGGAAGTGAGCAAAAGACAGTGAGTATGATGATTCATCAGAAAGCGAACACAAGGATGATCCCAAACGATTAATTTTCTGTCCTGATGCATATCGGAGAGAGAATACATCAGGAGAGAGAACCCTTGAACCAAAAGAAAAGGATAAGAAATGAAAACACAAGTTTTCAAATGGCTATTGGCTATAGCGATGATACTCGGTGTTTCTACAACGCTCTACGCAGAAAAGGAATTAACAACAGATCCAACAGGATATGCTACTAAGTATCATAATACTGGTATATATGCTGGATGGAATACGACACTTGGTTTGCAAGCAGAACTTACAAACACAAGCACTGGAGCTTTGAAACTCAAAGTAGCAAAGTTCACAGGAAATGGAACAAGTACGAAAGCTTACTGGGGAAACAAGAGTTATGATTATCAGATAGAACGAGATAACGGAAACCTGATAACCTCTGGATCTATCAATCCATATGGTGGTCATGTAATAGAAATTCCTATAGATACCTACTCATGGGTAAGTGGAAAAAGATTCAAGGTAATCATTACCAATGCGAGTGGAATATCTACAGGTTATCTTACAGTGACTGTTTCAGATAAAGTCGAAGAAGCCTATATTACACATACATATCTAGAAACAAGTACAAATGAAGTGAAATCTGGGGATTGTATCACTGCTTCTCTCAAATGGAAAAAGTCAGATGGTTCAACAGGATATTTTGATTCGTATACTGATGAAGGATTTAGCAAGGTCTATGTAAAAAGTGGCAACACAGCATATATAAAATCTCAAACATATTACAGTTCAACTTGGAATCAAGTTTGTGCTGAGGAAGGTCTTACATCTGATCATACTGTTCTTGTATATACCGAAGTAGATCCAAAAACAGGGATATCTATTGGGAGTAAATCTATTACAGCAAAAGGTATTCCTGCTACACAGACCGGATTATCTTGTAGTACAAGTAAAACAACACTGGATGATGGAGAATCAACAACGATCGACTGTGATGCTACTATGAGTGATGGAACTACTAAGAATACGACATTTATTCTATCAGGATATTCTTCTTATTTTATAAAATCAGGGAATACACTGACTGCTAACTATTCTGGTGTTTCAGATCAAGTTGTTACAATCACAGGGGAAGATTCTGAAAATAAACTATTTAGTGATACACTAACTCTCACAATTCAAGGTACACCTCTACCAGATCCTGTAAAGGATGAGGTGGTAGTAACTTGGTCTGAAGATGGTATGAGTTTTTCTGCTGTTCAGACTTGGACAGAGGGAAAAGCAGATACAGACATCACTTTCTCTGATCTCACAGTTATCTATGATAGTTCCAAATTGTCTTATGACGATAATGGAAACTTTACAGATAATTACAGTGGATATGGTCCGGACCTAGATACAGTAACGATTAGTTATAATGGGATAATCATCTCTACAAAAGAAGTGGTTATCACAGGGATTCCTCTATCGAATATCAAAAATATAAGAACAGATGCTGGTTTTTGGGAAACTCCTTTGAATATTTTAAAGGGATCTCCAAATCAAGTATTTGAACTTATAGATGATGAGGGAACTGTTCTAGGAGAATACACATCAGATATACAAGGGCTCATAGTAATTGCTGATCTTACGCTATTTGATAATTATTCTTCTGTTACACTCAGATACAAAGATGACACAAGTATTCTATTCTCTGGATGGCAATTAGCAGCAGATGATGAGTTCTATCGTGCACGTATTGATTCAGATCTGAATACTATATTAGCAAGTGTAGATCCTTATAGAACTGAGGATGATCAAAGTTCTTTTCTACATACTCTCTTTGGTATACCAGAGGCGAAAGGTGCTGGCGTGGTATTAGCATTACCTGTATTTGGATTAGAATTAACAGAAGCATTAGTTATCTGGGGTTCTGTAAGTGCAAGTGTTGTTGCCTTTTATGATGATCTCAAAAAATTAACAGATCATCTGCCAGATTATATACTTCTTGATTCAAGTTTCTATAAAGGTATTTCTGAAAAAGCAACTATTCTTGTTCAAGATAAAATCCTTGCTGCTAATTTCCTTGCAAATGAAACGATCAGTCCTTCATCGAAGGAAACTTTAGAAGATTTTGTGGATATGGCATACGAGGAATCTTGTATTGCTATCATGGAAGAGCTTGGAGATACGAGTATGCTTGCTCAGTTATCATGTGCAGCATTGAGTGCTCGTTCAGGTGATATGTTTGACCCTCTCAAAGTAACAGATTCCTCGTGGTCGAATGTGGGAAGTTCGTTGAACAAAACTCCAGATATCCCGAGCAAAGAAACGGTAGAGAAAGTAAAAGATTCAATGGAAGATCAAGTAAGAGTAAAAATGGATAATTATGCAGATGATATTGATTCTATACTTGGAGATATTCCAAGGTATAAATTAGATTATATCAAAAGCAGAACAGCATTCTATGCAGATTTATTGGAAGATAATGTAAAATTTACCGATTTTAAAAACAAACTTGGTATAGATGAAACCAGTCCATATTTTGATGATTTCATCACATTAGCAGCAAGAGATAACAAAGATATGAAAGATATAGATAGTTCATGGACACTTGTAGCACAAGAAACTATGTTGTTTAAAAACTATAATACTTCTATTGGCCGAGACGCTAGTAAAACTGGAATATTGAATCAGGGCGAAGAAACACTACATATCTCAACAGATACATTTGGTACAGGTGGAATGAAACATACTGAACTTGGTACAACACTTCGTGTTGCAAAAAGAAATGAAGATGGGTCTTTGATGAAAAATGAAAACGGAGATACGTTATATGAGCAAGATATCATAGCGAATGATGTTATGACAGCTTACAAACAATCTCTAGAAGATATGTCTAGACCAGTAGATACTACAATTTTTGGTATAACTTCTGTGAAAAACACACCAGTAACATTCCAATCTTTATATAACATTGGAGGGAAAATGATCCCTGCAACTATTCGTTATAATCCAAAGACAACAACTATGTCTGTCATGGATGCGAATGGAAAACTAAGATCATTTGATGAGGATTGTTCGTTGGATGATTTTCAAAATATGATGAACTCGCCAGCAACTACAATCCCAACAGGGGGAAAAGAAGTGCTGTATAAGGATAATGTTCTCTATAAAAAAACAGAGAGTCATAGATACCTTCAAGGTGCATATGTCAGCAAAGGAAACTCTGCCTGGCAAGGTGTTCTTGATGGATGGATGCATAATTCTGGTATCGGATCGAATATTATCTATAAAGGTGAATCTATGTCTGTTTCAGCATTTATTGCTGCTGTGTATTCAACATATGAAGTTGATGTAAACAATACAGCCTTTGCATTTGCAGATACAGATGGAGATGGAGTAAATAACATCACTGAGATCATTAACCAAACACCGTACTATGTAGCTACAGAAACACTAAAAAGTAGTACAGTTGTAGCAAGTAGTAGCTATGATCAGATGATCATATGGGATACAGAAGAAGTAGGAAATACTCGGGTAACCATTGCAGCAGGAGCTTTTGAATCAGATACTACGGTAACGATTAATAAAGTTTCTAGTTCGATCGAAACCGATGATGGATCGACTCTTCTTTCTATCGCAGACTATGGCCCAGATGGAACACAGTTTCCAGAAGGAAAAGAAGCTACGGTAGAGATGTTGTATACTGGAGATAATCCAGATAATGCCGTTATAGCAAAAATGGATAAGGTAACGAAAACACTCGCGTACCTTGATACAACAGCAAAGAGTAGTGGATATGTAAGTGCAACAACAGATAGCTTTTCTGTATTTGCGTTATTGGAACTTCCCCCATCTACTCCTAGTGAAGAAACCAATACTACAGAAGAAAATCCAGTCGAGGAAGAAACAGAAGAAGTAGTAGATGAGGAGAGTAATAACTCATCTGAATCTGATACAGTGATCGAAGAGGAAGAAGAGGTTGTTACAGAAGAAGAAATAGACTCAGAAAGTGAATCAGATACAA
>JAYELJ010000019.1:0-5664 GCA_034717395.1 Patescibacteria group bacterium | reverse complement strand
AAATATATAAGTTTTTGATTTATAATATATATAAGAAAAATAAGAAGCGGGTGAAGCACCAGTCCCAAGAATGCATCTTTACAATGCATACCAGTCTTGGGCTTTTTTATTTGTCTATGAACTACTTTATGGTCCGAGCTTTATGAATTGAATAGGGAAGTTTGCTTGTGGTTTATTTTGAACGGTAGATTCTTCATTGTAGACAATTACATTGTGTTTGCTTTGTATATCTTCTCGAATAGCACGCATTGTTTTTTGTTTGATACGTATGTCATTTTCTATTTTTGAAATCACGAGTATATTTGACTCGATCTCAGCAATGCTTCCATGTTCTACAAGATATTCTTCGTAATTACTCGAGAGGCTTTGTGTTTGATTGAGCTGAATATTTTTGGTGAGGTCTTCTCCGGTGACTACTTTCTTCGATCGGAGATCGTCGCGTTGTTTGAATAATTCTTCGATAATATTTTTTATATTTCTTCGGTGGTAGTTGGCTGATTCTTCATAGCTGTCAAAGATATCTATTGTATTGGCATATCTATCTATTTTTTCTGAGAGTGTAGACCCCGATGATATATAAGCTACATGATCAGTTGTATTTATTATTTCCTGTTCATTGAGAAACGCAACAAATCTATTTACGAGAGATTCATTGTTTTCCAACCTTTGTGCTATTTCAGACCCAATATCAATACCTATGAGAGTGTTTTCTGTTGCAAATACAGAATCAAGGATGTGTATGTTATGACTCAGTTGATGTCAAATGTATAGAGATTGGAATAGATGAGTGGAAATGAATTTTTCTACTGGGTTTTTATTGATTATATCCAGTCCATTGGTGATTCCATTGTATATATTGGATAGAGGAGGATTTATGTATATATGTGTACCAATCGAGATTCCATTTTTGAGAGCATCTTCACGGTATTCTGGGTAACTTTCAAAATAATTATTTCTTGCAAGACGAGTACTTTCATTCATTTGAAAATCACTGGTATGTAGCTGAGAATTTATTTCAATGGTAAATTGTTTGTTTGTCTGGTAGTTATCATAGCTAAAGAATGCGAACAAACCGAAACTCGCAAAAAGAAGTACAGTGATATGCTTTTCCCAAGGAATATAGCCAGAGTGTTGACTATAGAGTTGCTTGATAAGACCACTGTGTTTGTCTATGTGTACGGCATGTTTTTTACTATAGTGTTTGTGTTTCATAGAGAGCTAAAAATATAGTTCTTTATATTTTACCATAAAATCATAAAAAAAGAAAACAAATAATGGGTGATAAAAAGTGGTAAATTCTATTTATTTTTTATAATTTGTGTTATAATAGGTATAGAAATTGATAGAAAAATAAAAATAAAAATAAAAAAACAGCAATGTATGCTCTTTAAAACGCGACTTATTGCGTACACTTTACTCTTAGTTCTTCCTTTGTCCCTCGCTTTTGCAGAGTATGGTGATATAGGAAGTGGTTCAAATCAGAGATATTCCTGGGGGGATATGTCTGGTTTTTGGGATTTGAATAATAATAGTGGTGGTCTGATATTACAAAGAGGTTCGGGGTCTGTACATACATTGAGTGGTTATATGTACTCAGAAGATTTTGGATGGGCGAGCGCTGATGGACCGAACCATACTTCACAGATTGCAGAGTATCGAATGGATTATGATGGATCGGAAAAAGTAATAGGGTGTTTTGAAGGAGAAATGTTTTCGGAGAATGGAGGGTTTGTACAGCTCAATCCATCTCAGGTGACTGCTTGTACAGAATGAGCAACTATTACAGGTGGTACCACTACTACACTCTATGTTGATCATTTTGGTGATATGTCTGGATATATCTGGTCAGAGAATATGGGTTGGGTCGAGATTGGAGGTTTTTCTTCTACCGCATCAGGTGGTATTGGGACGGGATACAATGCTATGGTAGATGCTGGTGCATTTCGACCTGATAATACAGTTCCATCTGCATCTATTTCTACTCCTTCATCATCAGGCTCATATTTCTCTGGTTCATTTATGGATTTTGCAGGTACATTTTATGATACAGATTCTGGAGTAGATGGATCTACAGCTCTCTATACTATTATACCAGGGAATATTACCGGTGCATTGTTGACAGCTGGAGATGTAGGAACTACAGAAAATTTCTCTACAGGAATTGTATTTGCAGATCTTGGTATGACAGATGGGTCATATGAAATATCTGTAAGTACAGATGATGTTGTAGGAAATACACAAATATCTACAACCGCTACAACTTTTCATATAGATACAATAGGTCCAGAGTCAGATAGTTTTTCTATTGATGGATGAGCAACCTATGCTTCATGAGTTTCGGTAGAGCTTGCTACCGCAGCGACTGATACTTGAGCGGGAGTTTCTTCTATCAAGTACTCATGTGATAACACTACCTGGAGTGATTGGGACAGCTACGCTACTACCAAAACATTTGATATAACTACTGGGTCATGATGTACATGAGGAGATGGAACTAAATCAGTCCATGTTCAATATAAAGATGCTATAGGAAATACAGGGTCTATTGTTTCAGGCTCAATTATTCTTGATACTACCGCTCCTGTTGGATCTATTTCTTACGATATTACAGCGGCAACGAGTGGAAGTGTGGTAGCCACGTTAGCAACGACCGATTCGGGCTCAGTCACTATAACAAATAACAGTGCAAGCAATACTTATACTTTTACATCAAACGGAAACTTTGAATTTACTTATATAGATGCAGCAGGAAATACGAATACGACAACGGCAACCGTTGGAAATATTGATTCAGATGGACCAAGTGTTACCGGTATAGTTATTGACTCTGGTAACCAATACACGACAGCTTCTTCTGTGAGTATTGCTCACTCTGGATCAGATATAGGAGGAAATACCCTCTCTCATATGAGATTTTCTTGTGATGATACTACTTGGAGTGATTGGGAATGATATAATACAAGTAAATCATGGGATCTAGAAACTGGATCGTGATGTGCTTCTGGAGATGGAGCAAAAACAGTATATGTTCAGTACAAAGATAATTTAGGAAATACAGGGTCATCTGTGTCGGATCCTATTGCTTTGGATACAACAGCTCCAGAGACGCATACTATTAGTATCAATTCAGACTCATCTACTACCAATAATGCAGATGTAACCCTCACACTTTCTTCTACTGATACTTTGTCAGGTATTGCTTCTATGGATTTTTCATGTGATGCAACCTCTTGGAGTGGGTGGGAAAGCTATTCTACAAGCAAATCATGGAACCTAGAAACTGGCATGGGATGTTCATCTGGAGATGGAACAAAAACAGTATATGTTCGATTCCAAGATAATGCTGGAAATATTACTGCAAATATTTCAGATACGATTGACTTGGACACCGTCTCTCCATCGGTTTCTGTAAATATTCCAGCAGGAGAATATACAGGTACTCAAACAATTATTCTGGATACTGGAGATGTTTCAGATATTATATACTATGTAGTTTCTACAAATAGTACTCCTGACTTTACTTCCACATCATCAGGGAACTCATCAGTATCTGAAGATATTTGGCCAACTGACCCGGTAGTCTCGAAATACTTACATTACTATGCTGAAGATACTGATGGAAATACGGGAGCAGTTGTTACCAAGCAATATGATGTTGGTATCTACAAACCGGTACCAGAAGTTTCCTCTATCTCTACCGCTCTTGGTACAGATATAGCACAAGTAGATGCTCAAGTTACTGTAACAGGAACCGGGTTCCTCGCTACTAAAGGAGCGTGAGGAAGTATTACTCTCGGAGGTGTGTCTTTGACAACAAGTTCTTGGAATAATACAACTATTGTCGCTACGCTTCCTTCGAGCATATCGCTAGATAGTGAATTAGTTATCACCAATGATTATAGTAAGACGGACACCTATACAGATTTTTCTGTGGTGGGGGCACCAGGTTCCATTAGTATTTCTCCATCGACTACTATTTCTCTGACAAAAGGTGATTCTACAACACTCTCTGCTATTTTGAGAGATGAAAATGGGGTAACACTAGATGGAGCAAGCTTTGTTTGGTCTGACAATACATCAGGGATGGTCACTCTCACAGATGCAAATACTGATACGGTAACTATTACTGCAGATGATGTTGTAAATGGTACTATTGATGTAACTTCTCAGGGTATTACTCAGTTGGTAACAGTGAATGTGTCAGGAACAAGTAATGCTGAGATAGTAAGCTGTGTACAGCCCGGAGGAGTGAAATTGGACTGGACCAATGGAGCTGGGATTGATGCGGTTACTATGAATGATGTAATTTTAGAAGAAATAAAAGCTTATGATGGCATTTCTATAAATAATATTGTATTGGCTACCAATGCAAACAGTGGTTCATTTATCACAAATGATGTGTACGCGGGTTCTTCTATTATTAGTAAAGTGTATCTCGATGCACATAACTCAGTTGGTAATGGAATAGATATTGATTATGAAATTACCGTAGATAGTGGTGCTACATGGAAGACTGCTACATCTGGAGAACAGATTACATTTGCCACGGGTGGTACAGATATCCGACTTCGATCAACACTCCAAAGACTCACTTCTGATCTTCGACCAGAAATATATTATGCAAGACTAGTGTTTGGTGATTTTGACCTCAATGAAGGAAAATCATTCAAAGAGAAACTCGATGCTTCGCTTCCAGGAAATTATGTATATTCTACAAAGAACTGTAGCACTTCTAGCTACCAGATTGGTTCTCTTCGTAATGTAAATGGTATCTGGATGGCTGCAGTAGAAGGTTCGTATTCGGTACAGGGTGGTGATGATCAGTATATTGATCCAGGAACTATTGGGGTATATGACCAAGAAACAGATGAGTATCTTCTGACAAAATATTTAAAACTTAATCTTGTGCAGTAGTAATGAAAGCATTTACGCTCGTTGAGCTTATTGTAACGGTAAGTATTATCGCAATACTGGCATCTATTGGGTATGTGAGCTATAGCTGATATACCCAAGATGCTCAGGCAGCCAAGGTTTCGGCTGTTTTGCATAATACAGCAACAGAGTTAGAGCTCTATAGTTTTGAGAATGATTCGTACCCCATTGTGTTTTAATTATTGTGTTTATTTTATGAAAAAGTTTTTCTGGAAATTGTATTTCAAATATATCGAGGAATTAGATTTTTCCCCTTCTATTACTAGAGAAGCTCCTGTTTGTGTAAAGTTATGAAATAGTATAAAAAAATATTTTCTTGTTTTTACTATAGCATTTTTCTTTATAATCTTTACTTTTTGGCTTGTGTATCATAATATCTTTGTAGATACAGAAAAAAAGACAGAAAATTTGGAAGAGATACATCAACAGTACCAAGATGAGATTCCTAAAATCGAAGAAATTGTTGCCAATCCAAGAGATAAAGATGATTGTTCTCGACTAGGGAATAGTGATCTTTGTACTACGACAGTGATTTTTTCTCAGGCACTCTCTGAGTGAGATACAGATCTTTGTCTTGGTCTTTCCAGTCAACAAGATATAGTCAGATGTCAGGATTCTATACACGATACAAACTCTCGAAAATACCGAGACAGTAGCTATTGTGATAAGATTTCAGATTCTGCACTACAAACACATTGTCTTTCTTTTTTCTAGATATTTTTATTTTTAATT
>JAYELJ010000018.1:0-5684 GCA_034717395.1 Patescibacteria group bacterium | reverse complement strand
CTGAGTAGGGAAAGGTATTGGGCCGGGTAGCTCAGTTGGTTAGAGCGCGGGATTCATAACCCCGAGGTCGGCAGTTCAAATCTGCCTCCAGCCACCATTATGTTGATTTTCAACAAAAACACCTTTTCTCTTATTCTCATATTATGAGGATCGAAAAGGTGTTTTTATATTCTTATTTATTAATAATATTTATTATTATGGCACATACACTTCAAGTAACAGAACGTGATATTTCTGTAAAAGGAAAACACCTTCTCGCAAAACTTCAAATCCCAGCTGTTGTATACGGGCAGGGGATTGAAAATAAAAATGTACAAATGGATTATGTTACTTTTGAAAAACTCTATGCACAAGCAGGTCGTTCATCTGTAGTAACACTTTCTCTTGGAAAAGAAAAGCTTTCAGTTCTTATTCATGACTACCAACTCGATCCTATTCGTGATACATTTCGTCATGTGGATTTTCTTGTAGTAAATATGAAAGAAACAGTACATGCTCATATTCCATTGAAAGTAGAAGGGACTCCAATCGCAGTACGTGATAAAGCAGGAGTTATTGTACATGGTATCGAGGAAGTAGAAGTGAAGTCTCTTCCTGGAGACCTTCCTCATGATATTTCAGTGGATATTTCAGCTCTTGCTGATTACCATGATCATATCAATGTTTCAGATCTTGATCTTGGAGACAAAGTGGAGATCATTACAGATCCTGCAACTATGATCGTATCGATCGCTGCTCCGAAAAAACAAGAAGAGGAGTCAGAGCTTTCTCCTGCACAGCAAGAAGCTGCTGCTGCTGAAGCTGCTAACAAAGAAGAAGCGTAGTATTATAAAAAGCAGAAGATGAAAATCTTCTGCTTTTTTTTTGTAGCTTACTATGGTAACCTTGGGTCTGATAATTACATAATTTATTTTCATGAAGTTTTATATTTATACATATGGGTGTGCAATGAATTATTCTGATTCAGAAAGAATTGCACGGCTTCTCACATCTCTTGGTTATCAGCAGACAGATGATGAACATAGTTCAGATCTGTATATTCTTACAACGTGTTCTGTTCGTCAGAGAGGGGAGGATAAGGTAATAGGTCGTGTTCGTCAGCTGCACAAAGAAAGACAAGAAGACCCAAGCAGATCTCATATTCGTATAGCTCTCACTGGGTGTATGCTTCATTATGGAGAAAGGGCTCTCAGGCGAAAAATGCCAGGTTTGGATATTGTGTTTGATATCAAAAAACTCCTTGAATTCCCTCAATGACTTGGAGAAACATATTCAGAATCAGATGAACTGCAGAGCTACTTTGATATTCGTCCAGAGATTCATTCGGATTTTCAAGTAGGGATACCTATCATGACCGGATGTGATAATTTCTGTACCTACTGTATTGTTCCGTATTCTCGAGGCAAAGAAATATCTCGACCGATGGAAGATATCTTGGCCGAAGTAGAAGATTATCTCAAAAAATGATATAAAGAGATTACGCTGCTCGGACAAAATGTAAATAGCTATATGAAAGACCCCGAAGCATTTGCTCGTTTGGTAAAAGAAGTGGATGCTTTCTCTGATAGATACAAATTTCGTCTTCGCTATACTTCTCCGCATCCCAAAGATTTCTCAGATACTTTGATAGGGTATTATGGAGTTCTTCCTTCTGTGTGTGAATGTATTCATATGCCACTACAAGCAGGAGATAATACCGTCCTAAAAAGAATGAACCGTAATTATACAACTGCTGAGTATAGAGCACTGATAGATAAGATCAGAAAACACTGTCCAGATATTCATTTTACTACCGATATGATTGTTGGGTTTTGTGGCGAAACAGAGCAGCAGTTCCAAAACACTCTCGATGTGTTTCAGCAGATAGGATTTGATTTTTCTTATAATGCTCAGTATAGCACTCGACCTGGTACGGTAGCAGCTCGCTGTCTTGCTGATGATGTGCCGAATGCTCAGAAAAAAGACCGCTGGCATAGAATGAATGATCTACTTAAAAAACACCTCGAAGCACAGCTTCCAAAAGAAATAGGAAAGACGTATGAAGTATTAGTAGAGAAATATGATCCAGATACTGGTCTGTGTTCGGGGCGTACTCGCAATTTCATGGAGGTAATATTTCCAGGAGAGCTGGGGGATGAAGGGCAATTTCTTGATGTGAAAATCTCTTTGAATAATAGCTTTCAATTATTTGGAGACAAGATTTAGCTTGCATTTGTTGGTATACTGGACTATACTCAACTCAGAGTTCAACTTTATATATTTTTAACTTCACTCTATTATGGCTATTTCAAGCGATCAAAAGACATCAATCTTCGCTGAATATGGTCAGGGGAAAGGTGATACTGGTTCTTCAGCAGTACAAATCGCAATTTTCACTGAGCGTATTAATCAAATTACAGAACATTTGAAAGCAAACAAAAAAGATAATCATGGGCGTCGTGGTCTTCTCAAATTGGTAGGGAAACGTCGTGCACTTCTCGATTATCTCAAGAAAAAAGATGAGGCATTGTACGAAAGTCTGATTGCCAAACTTGGTCTTCGTAAATAATCGTTGATTTATAAAATACTTTCTTCATCTGAAGAGAGTATTTTTTTGTTTTCATATTGCAGGCAGAGAGACGATCCTTTAGTATGAAGGAGATATTATTATTTATTGGATGTGTTATGTTTGATTTATGGAATATTCTTAAGAAGAAAATGGAAAAGAAACCAAGGACTGTATTTTTTAAAGAGAGAGATGTTTTTTTTATTAATATGTGAAAGAACATCTGAGACGAACAAGATGGTAAGTGAGAAAAATTTCTCAGACCAGTAATTGTATTAAAAAAATTCAATAATTCTTTATTTTGGTGAATTCCTCTTACAACACAAACAAAAGAAAATAAATATTATTATTCACTATTTCTGTATAAGAGAGATCAATCAGCAATATTGTCTCAATTACGAATGTTCGATTCTAAAAGATTATATACAAAGATTGCTGTAGTTTCGAAAGATGATTTCCAGAATATAAAAGAAAAGATCAAGACTTTGTTATAAAGCCTTAATCTTTTTATGCCTTCTTTCGTAAAAAAGAAGGACGATCCCGAAGGAAATTTGTATCCTCATTATATATGTATATAATTTAAAAATCAAGACTTATTATCTATGCTTAATTCAATATTCAAATTTATTCTCGGAGACCCGAATCAGAAGATACTCAATACTATCACTCCGGTGATGGAGACGATCAATGAAAAAGAGGCAGGTATTTCGTCTCTCAGTGATGATCAGCTGCGTGACAAAACTCAGGCATTCAAACATCAGCTGGAAAAAGGAAATACTCTCGAATCTATCCGTTCAGAGGCTTTTGCAGTAGTACGAGAAGCAGCCAAACGTGTTCGTGGAGAACGACACTACGATGTACAGATTATTGGTGGGGTAGCCCTGGATAACGGTATGATCGCCGAGATGAAAACAGGGGAAGGGAAAACACTGACTTCTACACTTGCGGCTTATCTAAATGCTCTTGCTGGAAAAGGGGTGCATGTGATCACCGTAAATGAATACCTAGCGCGTCGTGATGCACAAGAAATGGGAGAAGTGTTTGCTTATCTTGGTCTTACAACGGGAGTGGTATACCATGGTATGACAGGAGAAGAGCGAAAAGCAGCCTACAACTGTGATATCACCTATGGTACCAATAACGAATTTGGGTTCGATTATTTGCGTGATAACATGCAAAAAAGCATGGATGCCAAAGTCCAACGAGGTCATCACTATGCTATTGTCGATGAAATCGATTCGATCTTGATAGATGAAGCTCGTACACCACTGATTATCTCTGCTCCAGCAGAAGAATCTACGAGTAAATATTTGGAGTACGATCGTATTGTAAAGTACCTCGAGAGAGATGTTCATTATACTATAGACGAAAAAGCAAAAGCAGCGCTGTTGACAGAAGATGGTATTACCAAGCTCGAAGAGATTATGAAAGTAGATAATATCTATACAGAAAAAGGTTTTGAAGAAGTTCAGCATATAGAATCAGCACTCAAAGCTCGATTTATTTTTGAAAAAGATAAAGACTATGTAGTACAGGACGACAAAGTGGTGATTGTAGATGAATTTACCGGTCGTCTGATGGCGGGTCGTCGTTACAGTGATGGGATTCATCAGGCTATCGAAGCAAAAGAAGGGGTGAGTATTCAGAGAGAATCTCGTACGTTGGCTACTATTACATTTCAGAATTATTTTCGTATGTATCAGAAGCTATCCGGGATGTCTGGTTCGGCAGTAACAGAAGCAGAAGAGTTCGAAGAAATCTATGGACTCAAAACACTGGTGATTCCTACCAATCGTCCTATGATCCGTGATGACCGCAGAGATAAGGTCTTCAAAAATCAGAAAGGCAAATATATGGCAATGATCGCAGAGATCAAAGAACGTAATGCTGCTGGTCAACCAGTACTGTGTGGAACATCTTCTATTGAACAATCAGAAGTTATTTCTCAGCACCTTATCAAGTCAGGAGTAGATCACAAAGTACTGAATGCCAAATTCCATGAGCAAGAAGCAGAGATTATCTCTCGAGCGGGGAGTCTTGGTGCGGTAACGGTTGCTACCAATATGGCGGGTCGTGGTACAGATATCAAGTTGGAAGAAGGTGTTCGTGAGCTTGGTGGGTTGTATGTGATTGGTGCTCAGCGTCATGAGTCTCGTCGTATCGATAACCAGCTCCGTGGTCGTGCCGGTCGTCAGGGTGACCCAGGGACTACTCAGTTCTATGTTGCTCTCGATGATGCTCTGATGCGTATGTTTGGGATGGATCGTCTCCAGGGGATGATGTCCGCACTTCCAGATGATGAAGCGATCGAAAATAGTATCGTGACACGAAGTATAGAATCAGCACAAAAACGAGTAGAAGGTCGTAATTTTGAAACGCGAAAGCATTTGGTGAAATACGACGATGTCGTAAACAAACACAGGGAAATATTTTATACACGTCGAGATGCTGTGTTGTCTATCGACTATCAAGAAGAGTTTGAAGAGAAAATTATAGAATCTCTCGAGAAACAAATCGAGTACCTGGTTCATAGTCATGTAGGAACACATGGTGAAATACTTGAGAAAGATCTTCTGTCTGCTCTCAAAGCATTGCATCAGGTCGAGTTTGCAAGCGATTTCTTTGATGATGTTTCTAAAGATGAATTAGTAGAAAAACTTCAAAAAGAATACCAAGCTGCACTGCATCAGAAGTTCTCAGATCTGAGTGATGATCAAAAAATGCAGCTCTATCTTTCTGTGTCTCTCCGTGCGATGGATACACTCTGGGTAGCACATCTCGATGAAATGCGTCATTTGCGTGAATCATCTTCGTACGCAGCCTATGCACAAAAAGATCCTTTACTCGAGTACAAAGACAAAGCCTACCAAGGGTTTGTTTCCCTGCTGGAAAAGATCTCTTTTACCACAGTAGAGATTCTCTTTCGCTCTCAGACAGTGATTCAAAAATCTGTATATGATGGGATGCAAGTAGAACAAAAACCTCAGCCTCAGCAGGCAGCTGAGTCATCGGTACAAGACAATAGAACAGAGCAACTGGTATCTACCAAAGTGGTAGGACGTAATGATGAATGCCCATGTGGTTCCGGAAAAAAATATAAGAAATGTTGTGGTGCATAAAAACAAAAAGAACCCTGAGA
>JAYELJ010000017.1:0-5838 GCA_034717395.1 Patescibacteria group bacterium | reverse complement strand
CACCTATAACTACACCGTACTCATTCAGGACACAGAAACAGAAATCATAGAAGAAAAAGAATGAAAACTCATCCTCTATAAAAGTTCTGATATACAACCCTTCTGTTCTCTCAAGAGTAATATGTATGAGCTATTTGAACACGAGCAGTTCTCCTTACAACCTTCTCTTATACGTTCTGGAAATGGCGTACAACTCAATGAATTTGATATTGAATGGTATATCACTGATATAGAAAAAAAAGATAATAGATTCTCAGATGATGAGTACGAAATCGAGCTCCAACTTGCAGAAGGAAATCATAATCCATTTGCTACTCTCACGCACAAAATCTTCGATGACTGGGCATTTTCTTGTCAAACAGATAAAACTATAGAGATAGAGGAAAGTACTATTCCACTCGCGCATTTTATCATTACAAATGATAAAAATAACACCACGGAAGACACCGTATTTTTTGATGCTGAAACAAGTAAAAAACATCCAAGCGAAGATCTCTTATACCGTTGGAATTTTGACAATGACACACAATGGGATACACTCTGGTCAGAAATATCTACCGGATCATATATTTTCCCTGCTGCAGGAAACTACACCATTACTCTTCAAACAAAAAACAAAGAAGGTGAAACGAATATATTCCAAGATGATATTCGTATAAAACAAGCCCCCAGTCACCTTATATCAAATATCCAAGAAGTGATCACAGAGACAAAACTCACGGGAGATTTTAATATATATCATGCAAGTAATAGACAAAAAACAGACCAAGCCAGCACCGAAAGTATCCTCATATTTGATGCAAGCAAAACATCCATAAGAGGATATAATCGCAAAGATATTTATATACAATGGGATTTTGATGGTGATGGACAGTGGGATACAGATCCTCTCCCATTTAATGATAACAAAACCACACAGTATCAATACACATCACCTGGTATGTACTGGGCACAACTAAAGGTATTTGTACAGACAACAGATGATCTTGAAAACACAGAAGAAATGAATGCTATCCATATAACCCAACAATCTATAGAAATTGTAGTAAGTTCTGATCCTCAAACGAATTTTTGGATTGATTCTCTCACCGGGAATATAAAAAGCATTTTTGAGTTTAGTATTGTAGAACAAGAAGACATGCAAACAGAACAAAGAAATCTCCAATACAGGTTTGACTGGGAATGAGATGGAGAGTGGGATACCAGATGGAGCCGAAGTACCAAATATAAACACCAGTACCTATACGAAGGTAGCTACATACCAACACTCGCAATCCAAGATATAGATGGAAACACCTACACCAAAACAAAATCCATAGAAGTTCATAAAAATTTCCCTCCCCGTATACAGGTACAGCTAGAACCGGAAATTGGATTGAGCAGTACCCGATTCAAACTCAATGCAGAATTCAGTCGAGATATAGATAGTCCCCTTGAGTATCGATTCGATATAGATTACCAATGAGAGCAAGACACTATATGGGATAAGAATTGGAGTAAAACAGATAATTATTCTTTCACTATGAAAGACGCCTTACCTGGAAGCTACCCAATGCGAGTAGAGATCCAGGATAATTTTGACCAAAAGGCAGTACAATATATCTATGCTCAAATCCATTGGGCTGATCCGTATATACAAGAAGCTTATAGCCAAAGAATCATACGATCAAGAGACTGGGATGATCTGAGAGCAGATGACGCTATCAGTCTCGCAGAGCTTATCAAGATGGTTATAGAAGCAAATGATATTCAAAAGTATAATAAATTAATAGACACGGAGATATATCCAGATCTTCCAAAGACTTCTTGGTATAGTAAATACATGGTAACAGCAGACATACACAACATATGGAGAAAAGGAACGTTGTGATATATGTACCCACAAAAGAATGTAACTCGCGCCGAAGCAGCCGTTATCATAGCTCGAGCAAGCCAAATAGATCTATCAAACACCTCTCATCATGTATTTGATGACACACAAAAAGACGCCTGGTATATGACCTACCTGCAAGCATTATTTCAACAAGAAATTATCGGAGGATATAAAAACAATACTCTTTTTCGCCCAGATGCATATTTATCTCGAGCAGAAGCTATTAAAATGATTCTCAAAGCACAAGAAATCGCACAAGAATCTTCTACTTTCTATATACAATGAGTGAAACGTTAAAAAATGAATCAAACTAAAAAACAACCATACATATCGATCGTAGCCAAAAACAAGAAAGCATATTTTGACTATTCCCTCCTGGATACATTCGAGCTTGGTATCGTCCTGGGAGGACATGAAGTAAAATCGATCCGACAAGGAAATGCCTCTATAAAATGAGGGTATTGTAGAATTATCGATGGAGAAATATTTATCATGGGAATGCATGTATCAGAATACAGCCACCATACACAGAAAAGTATGAGCCAAAATAATACTGCTGATCGAGTACGAAAACTCCTTATGCATAAAAAAGAAATACTCAAACTCGAACAAAAACTCCAGAAAGAAAAGCAACTAACACTCGTCCCTCTCGAACTCTATTTCAAAGGTCAATACCTCAAAATAAAAATGGCTCTGGCCCAAGGAAAAAAACTCCATGACAAACGAGCGAGTCTAAGAGAAAAAGATCAGAAACGACAGTCAGCCAACAAGATGAAAAAGTTTTTTCAATAGATCTCTTTATATTAATTTTGTTCCTATTATACTCCTCTCTCCTGTTATTGAGTTCCTCTGTCATCCTTCTCTCTCCTGTCATCTCGATTGGAGCGAAGCGGAATAGAGAGATCTTTCCGAGAACATTGTTTCTTTCTTCGTCATTCCCGACTCCGATCGGGAATCCAGACAGCACACAGAAGATCAACTCTCTGCTACAAGATACTGCTTCTTCGAAGCACTCCTTCGGAGTTCGACTCCATTACATTACGCTCAGTATGACAAAATCGTCTATCATCTCGCACCCCAAGGGTATTTCCTGCGGGCACCGAAGCGCTAGCGAAGTGGAGAGATCTTTCCTTTGATAAAACTTTTTCAAATCTTTTCTTCCTTGAAAATATCTACCAAGCCAGACATAACGAGACTTTCCACCTATTACTTCCAATCGACTGCAGAAGTAATGATTACCCTCCAAGAAGAATCTGATCTTCTGGAGGCCTTTGACTATATTCAAAAAGAAAAACTCCCCTACCAAATACTCGGAAAAGGATCGAATGTAGTACTTCCTCCCCACTATGATGGGGTTATTTTACTTGATAAAATCTCTCCACTCCTTGCTACTCTCAAACGTACAGAATGGACAGGTCTTCCCGGGACTATATCTGGTGCAGTCTATGGGAATGCCGGCATTCCTGGATGTGAAATATGAGCTTTTGTACAACAAGTAACCATCTTTGATTTTGATACAGGCGAGTTTTCTACCCTATCACATGACCAGCTCGAGTTTGAATACCGAAATTCAATATTTAAAAAAGAAAAGAAAAGAAATATATTTATCGCAGATGTTATTCTTGATCAAGAAAAACTTTCTATTCCAGGGTCAACAACCCTCGATATGATTCAAGAAAGAAACAAAAAACAACCAAAAGGACTCTGCTGTGGATCAGTTTTTAAGAATTCTATTCTTTTACAGCCGCCCTACTCCCCTGTCATCCTGAATTTATTTCAGGATCTACTCAAGAAAGAAGCCACTCCTTGATCATCCATCCCTGCTGGCCTCCTCATCGAGCAAGCTGGATGGAAATGACACACACACAAAGGGATCACTATTTCAGAAAAACATGCCAATTTTTGGATGCACGATGGGCAACACGATAGTTCTGGGTTTAGAGAACTGGTTGATATGGTAAAGAAAGATATCAAAAACAAATTTGGAATCGAACTTGAGCTCGAAGTAGAGGTGGTATAAACTCAAGAAACTTATATCTTTTTGATTTTCACATAAAATCATGATACCATTCTTTTAGAGTATTAGGTTACAAATATACGTTTTATATTACTATTACATGCAAAACATATCTCTCCAAATACCGGATAGTTTCTCAAAGAAACAACTTGAATCTATTATACATATCATTACTCAAAAATTAAGTAATGATAGCATAGAAGACATACTTCTTGCTTCTCATATGGAATCTATCAAAGATCAAAAAAATAATCAGCCAATATCAAAACTGAAAGAGAAATATGCAAGTTTTCTTCAATAAGCAATTTGAAAAAGATCTCTCAAAAATACAAAACAAGTCCTGTATACGACAGGTCTTTCTTTTTATCGAGAAGCTCGAATCCATAAACATGCTCTATCAAATACCTGAAATCAAAAAACTCAATTGATTTGAATCATTCTATCGATATAAGATCAAAAATTATCGAATATGATTTCGATATATAAAATGAAAAGGTATTATCCTCGATCGTATCCTCTCTCGAGAAAATATCTATAAACTGTATCCATAATATATCATACCCATGAACTTCGAAACACTCCAACAACAGCTCAAAGAAAATCTTTCAGAAAAAAGATTCGAACATACTATGGGGGTAGTAGACCTCGCAGAAGCCTATGCCGAGCAATACAAACTCGATGTAGAAAAAGCCAAGATCGCCGCCCTTTTGCACGACTGCGCAAAAGAGCTCCCGAGTGACATCCAAAAAATGCATATCGAAAAACATTTTATCGATGAACTCTATGCAGACGAATGGGAAGCTCCTCAGCTCTGGCATGCATGGGCTGGGTATGTAGTAGCCGAAGAAGAGTATGGTGTCTGGGATCTGGAAATACTCAATGCGATCAAATGGCACACAACTGGGGATCCAGATATGGATGATCTTGCAAAACTCATCTACCTCTGTGATGCTGGTGATGAAGGAAGAGAACCCAACGAAATCACAGAAATCATTGGAGATGGATTCTTTGCAAATAAACCTATCAACTCTATCCTGCTTCAAGTTATCAACAAACACAAAGAAGTCCTAAAAGAGAAAAATCAAAAAGAAGTGGTCCGTACAAATTTTCTTCGTGAAAGTCTTCCAAAAATATTTGTGACGGAAGCGAAGGAGTAAGATTTAGATACAAAACAGTATAGATAGCCTCCTGCATTCTGTCATTGCACACCCCGCTGTCATTTCGACTGTAGGCGTAAGCCGGAATGGAGAAATCTTTCCGAGATCATTGTTTCCATAAACATATTCTCTATGCTCTAAGATACTGCTTCTTCGAAGCACTCCTTCGGAGTTCGACTCCGCTGATGCTTCGCTCAGTATGACGAAAGAGGAGAGTGGAATAACGAAATAGTTGGGATAACAGAGTATTAATCAAACATAAAAAATTTATAAGTTCCTCACTTTCATCTCCCATGACCCTCTTCACCAAAATATATAACAAAGAAATTCCTGGATACATCCTCACAGAAAATAAGGAGTTCTTTGTTCTTCTCGACAAATTTCCCCTTCAAAAAGGACATGTGCTTATCATACCAAAACAAGAAATCGATAACATTCTCGATATGGACGACGCCCAATATCAGAGAATGATGACCTATGCCAAAGAAATAGCAACTAAACTTCGCTCTGCTGTAGAAGCTAAACGAATAGGATTCCTCATTGAATGATTTATGATCCCTCATGTACATGTACACCTAGTACCCGTAAATGACTCAAAAGAAATGGAATCGAGTAACTCTCGAGAAATGAGCGATGAAGAATCAGAAAATATCTATAAAGAACTTAAACCTCATTTCGCATAAATACTTTATTCTTTATTCTTGTTTCTTTTGTCTTATACACAATTCACACAAACACATCCGCTCAACTCTGTATCTCAATCCCCTGCCTGGGCCCAGCTCCAAGAATCT
>JAYELJ010000016.1:0-5974 GCA_034717395.1 Patescibacteria group bacterium | reverse complement strand
ACTTATATACAATATCATATATAATTCTACTATATTTTACTACACTTTATTAAATAGCCCAGATTACTCACATTTCAACAAATAGCATGTAATCAGACAAACCCTTGCGGGAAAACAGAAAAAAAATTATACTGCTGATAAATATTTACTTATTTCATTTTTGAATCTTTTATGCACTCTCGTTGATATAGCAATACCCGCCGAAAACCGACATACAGAACTCATAATCATAAGAAAAGCTTTCTTTCTTACATCCTCCCTTTTACCCTTATTGGTGTGATCATCATAGTGGGGATTTGAATATTCCATATTACTTCTTTTGTATTTTCTTCGGATGATGAAAATACTGCTACCAGCAATACTAGCTCACAATCATATGTAGAAATCCTTGCTGGAGATGCTACTATCAAACACCGAGGTTCTGATACACAAGAGCCATTAAAAGATGGTGAGTTTGTAAAACAATGAGATACTATTCAGACTGCTACAGGTTCTCGTGTTTCTATTTTGTTTTCAGACAAAAGCCTTGTTCGTCTTGATGAAAACACTCTCCTTGAGATACAAGAGCTTTCTCTCACTCCAGAATCACGAAAAACACAACTATTTCTTTACTATGGTCGTTCTTGGTCTCGTATTCTTCAGCCATTCTCACATGAAGAATCTTTCTATCGAGTAGATACGGATGATACGGTATCTCGTGCTCTGGGGACGGTATTCAGTGTTGCTTACAATAAAGACACAAAAGAAAGTTTCCTAGAAGTTCTCGAGTCAGAAGTGAAATTCGAACTCAAAAACCCAAATGACCTGAGTAGTAATAGAGAGGTTCGTAAGATAGATAGTATCATTGTAAGTGAAGGATACAGTAGTTCGATAGATCACGATGAGATCACAGAATATGAAGAAAAACGTAAAAATCTCGAGTCACACAAAGATAATATGAACGATGGTATGTGGAATTCTTGGAATATGCTCGAAGACAAAACATTCCTCGAAAATGAAAAAGAAGCTCTAGAAGCAAGTCTCAAAGAATATCAAAAACAAACAGTAAGTCAGCAAATTATCAATACATTCACTGGAGATGAAAGCATTACAGAAAATAAGACACTCTATCTTCATATCCAAGACCAGATTCGTAAACTCCCTCTCGAAGAAGAACGCAAACTCTGGATGAAAAAAAGCAATGCAGAGTCTATAAAAGACCTCGTTGACCAAGATAATAAAGATCAACAAGACTCTTCTGATAATACAGAATCAGATATTTCAGATACGCTAGACAGTAGTACAAATGCTACAAGCTCGAGCAATTCATTCATTCAAAAAACTCCACTTTCATTGGAGTACTACACAATAGATCCAGGAGAAAGTCTCAGTAGTATTGGGATTTATTATGATATTGACTGGGAAGAGCTAGCAGAAATCAATAATATTTCTGATCCATACCCAGTATTTGTCGGACAAAAACTCAAGCTTACCAGTGAGATGCAGGACAAAATCCAAGCAAAAGATGCTGCTGTAGCAGCCAAGAAAAAAGCACAAGAATCATGGTCAAAAAATAATACTACAGATGATCAATGAGCAGCTGATAATACTCAAACAATAAAAGAAACTGAATCAACAACTGAACCAACTGAGATCGAAGAAAAAACAACGACAGAGCAAGATCCTTCAACAGCAAAAGAGAATGAAAGCTTTCAATCTGATATATAAACCCTATCTTTGCTATGACACTATTCAAAACCTATAAAATCTGAGATGCTCGTGAAGATATCGAATCTTCTGATACAGGGGTGACCGACATTGATGCTCTAACAGAAGATGATCACGAACAAGGTATCGATGAAAGTATAGAAGATCAGTCAGAGATTGCACAAATATCTGTAGATATCATCGAAACAGGTATGGAGTTAGTAATACTGGCTCCTCTCTCAGGAAGTAAACTCGAAGATATTGATATCAAACTCAAACAGGGAAGCCTGATCATCTCATGAGAACGACAAATTCCATTTGAATATGGAGAATATACAGCTCTGGTCTCTGAAATGTACTGGGGAGAATTTTCTCGAAAAATCATCCTTCCTACAGATGTAGACTATACAAAGATCGAAGCCAAATCGGATGATGGTATGCTCATCGTTCGTATACCAAAATTCTCCGATAATATGGAACAAAAGATTTCCATCACTGAAATTGAATAATATTTTGCATTATTCAAAAAAATACGTATCCTAATGAGCGAAGAGTAATCTTCGCTAATAAGCGGGCTTGGTGTAATAGTGTAGCACACGAGGCGTCAACCCTCGTAGCACCGGGGCAGTACCGGTAGTCCGCTCCAAAAAATATAAAAACATCTTTTCTTGTTTCTTTTCTCTACACACATGCTTTCATATTTCCGTATATTTACACGACATATTCTTTCTATACTGGTACTCTCTCTTGCTCTTGGGTATACAACTTTTACTATTGGACAAACGACTCTCCCCGATAGATGGGAAAGCAAAGTGTCTTTTGTCGTGGGGGTAGAAAATCTGCAACAAACTAACGATTACATCCAGAATCCAACGACCGCTATGATGTACCCCGATTACTTCGCTGACGTAGTCAATGGATGGATGCAAACACCTAGTACTATTCGTAGTATCATGATGGAGATTGGAATAGATGATGACAACTACAAACGATTCGCTACAAAAAAAATGGAACGCCAGACGATTGCTATCAAAAGCAATACTGATTCTCAAGAGCAAGCTACAGAACTTGGAGCTGCTATACAAACAATACTCACAGAGAAACTCGAAGCCTACAACACTACGAATAATACCAGTGTTTCATTTACTGGATGGGAACTCTACAGCAAACACAAACCTCATTGGATAGAAATATATGCATTTGGAGCTTTTCTCTTTGGAATACTTCTTATGTTTGTGATTTGGCAGGTTATCGAATTCTTCCAAGGAAAACTCATCATGCGAGATGAGATAGAATACAAGATGGGAACTTTCACTAGCATGAAGCTTCGTAATAATAATTTCTCAAATTTCCTAGCGCTTCTCAAGAACAAATCTCATAAAAATCTTATCTTCGCCGGATTAAATATAGATACATTCCCGATTCTTCTCCAGACAGGTTCTCAGCTCGAACAACAAGGATTCCATGTAGCACTCACCGATGCACACATGAATGAACGAACACTCCATCACAAACTCGGAGTTTCGAGTAATATCCCTTCGTTCAATGGGTTTACTGATCTTACACAAGAAAAATTCGAACAGATACATAATTATCTTTTCGATATGAAACGAGGGAATTTCAAATTCCTTCCCACTGGTACCAAGAAAGAATTTGCTCCCATACTCTTCGATTTCTTGGCAAAGAAAACAGATATGAGTCTTATCTCGACAGATATCAACTCTGACCTCGATACGATTAGCAAACTACAAGAATCTTCTGTATTAGTACTCTTCTACCAATTGGGGAAATCACAATCAGAATACCTCGATATGATCCGTAGCAATTTTCACGGAGATATTATTTTAATCGAAGTATAATTCCAGAAAAACACTCATACGAGTGTTTTTCTTTTTTGACAAATAATTGTTCAATACCTATACTCATCCTCGATACCAATCAAGAGGAGAAAATATCAAATGGAAAAAACACTAAAATTATTTGTAGTCGGATCTGGAGCATTTGCAACTAATCTGATAGAAATGATCAAAGGAATAGAAGTTCAGCAATGGGGCCAGGATGGTCAGTATATAATATCGAAAAAGGATCTAGATAATTACAGCTGTTGTATTATCTACGCCAGCAATGCAAACAGATTTGAACAGGTAATCGAATCAGCACAGGCTTTCAAAGTTCCTGTGATAAATGGATGTACTGATATCAAATACACAGGAAAACCAAACAGAAAGGACGTATTTAGTGTAAACATCACTACTGACAGATCTTCAGGAAAAAAAGAACTGAGAAGTATATCTGTGATGCTCCAATCACCGGTACTGATGGCAAACAATTGGGCTCTTCCTATGGGAGCTCTGATAGCAAGCTTTGTTCAGTATGCAGTCATGTTTGGCGCTGGTGCACAAAGCATGATCATTACTGAATTCCACAGAGAAGCAAAAAAATCTACAGCAGGAACTGCTATGGATATGATCCAGTCTATTGCTGGAACTCAGACAAGTATTCATGTGGAAATGGTAAAAACTCAAATTGAATATGACAGGATTTTCAATGATCTGAAACGATTTAAAGAAAAACACCCTTTCTCTGTGATCTCTATTCGATCAAATGAGATCAGCCAAAAGATGCTAGATATTTCAAATGAAGATCTAGATAAACATGCTGTGCATCTGATCGAAATAGATTATGGAAATGATAACTTCATCAAAATGGAAACATTCCTCTCAAACAGACAGATGTATGCCAGTGGTGTTATTGCTCTTGCTGGAAAACTTATCTGCATGAGTCAGAAACAAGTATACACTCTGAAAGAGTTCTTTTCCTAAGAACTTTCCATCTCTCAGTTTTTACTGGGAGATCTTTTTATTAAGAAAACTTATTGACAATAGTATCAAAATAAGTATCATATTGCATAAGTTCCACTTGGGGCCGGATTACTCTCCGGAGTATGATAATTTCAAAAAACACTCGAAAAGAGAAGGAGAAACAGATGGAAAAGATTACATTAGGAGCTATAGAATTTTCTATACCAACAACAAAAGAAGAGTTTGCTGCAATGACAAACAAAATGAATGAAGATCAACCAGGTCTAAGAGAAAATACTCTAGTATACTACATGGTAGCATCAGATGGAACTGCTGTTGCATCTATGGCAAAAGAAGGTAAGTTTGCAACATTAAACATACTCTTTCAATCGATTAGTCAGTTAGCTGATCCAGATGATAAAGAGATTATCGCTACTATTGATTCATCTACTGCACATGATATTTATGAGGTGTTTACACCATTCTTTGATGATGAACAACCACATGCAAATATAGAATTTCTAAAAAATGCTGTAGATAATAACCTAGAGATAGAAATCTCTATCGTAAGTAAAAATGCTGATTCAATAATCAAAGCAGAACATATGTTCTATCTCTTTGAAAATAACTTGGTAAAAGGTGAAGAAGCAGAAGCGAGACAAGCACTTCTAGATGCATTTGGTGTGTATCCAACAAAGATCATGCAACCAAATGGTAGTTCAGGTGATATAGAAATTACTGCCCAAAACAATACTGGTATGGATAAGTTTGAAACAGTTATGGCAAACCCTGATGCCGTTGCAAAATTATTTGAAGATGGAAATAGAATCGTTCCAAGTGCTGCTATCAGAGCTGGTGTTGGTGTTGGAAAAGAAAATATATTTATGTTCCACGCTGCGGTAAATATTGCTGCTAATATTGGTGATCAAAATTTAATCGATTCTCATGCATCGGTTGGTTCAAGCGCTCAGCTTGGAAATGGTAATAAAATCGGTTCATTTGTAAGTCTGGAAGGTGTTCTTTCTCCTGCAAATGCAAACTGCTGTGGTATGAGAGACCACAACTTCCTTGGTACGTATGCAAGACTGGGTACTGGTGTCATGCTGGGATCTGGAAATTTTCTTGGTTCTAATGTTGATATCTCGCTAGGCACTCCTCTTAAAGATTGCAGAGAAGATTCTGATACATATGGTGCGCATGTAACATACAGATACCTTGGTGAAGATGGATTCAACAATCTTGCTGTGATGATTAACAGATCGGTAAGAAAATTCAATGATGTTGAAGTTCTTCCTGGTGAACTGCTGTTATTTGATAACACAGAAGAGTTCAAAGCTAGATTTGAAGGGGATGATAGAATCAAAGCAGATTCATAATCATCCAAACTCTCTCCCAGCCTCTGAGCTGAGAGAAAACCCCGAACAAAATGTTCGGGGTTTTTAATTTTACATATTTCTATAAAATACGTTATACTACCAACCGAGTCT
>JAYELJ010000015.1:0-6010 GCA_034717395.1 Patescibacteria group bacterium | reverse complement strand
GCTGCCTGCAACTCCAAATCAATCAGTTGTTTATTAACAGAGGCAAATTTCTGAAGATCTTGCTTTCGAAGTAATGGGATATATATGCGTTTGAGGTAATTCAAGAAATAGTAAAAAGATACCACATCTTTTCCAAACTCTTTCATCATAATAAAACGATCAGACCTATGAGACACACTCCCCCATTGCTGACAGAGGCTATAGAGGTTTTTATAATATTCTTCCTGTTCTAATAAAGATGTCTGGTACTGAAGGTATCTATCTCCTAGATACACATCATCATTTTTCTGATCCTGAGAATTATTCAAAGGAAATACAGAACAACGGGATACAATAGTGGGAAGTACTGCTGATATATTATTCGTGTAAAAACAAAACTCAATATTATCACCTGGTTCTTCGAGTATTTTTAAAAGTTTATTGGCCGCATGTTTCTTCATACGCTCTGGAGACAGAATCAACACTGATCTCATACGATCACTTCTCAGCTGGAGATGATATATAAGACTGTCTATATCTTCCGCAGAGATAATATTGGTGCGGACTTTTTTCTTTTTTCTTTCCTCCTGGTCTACTCCAGGAGACAGCTTTCCAAGTGCTGATATATCCGTAACTCCATTCTCACTGTACATTTCACCAAAAGCAAACAGCTGATTATCTCAGAGCTGAATATCCTGTATATCTTTAAGAAATTGTGATGCGATATGTTCTCCAGAAAATAGTTTGGCGTGCATATTTTTTATAAAAATTTCTTACGTAATATAAAGCCTAATACAAATAAAAACAACATCAGCAGAGGAATAAGTGTAAATATATCTATAGTATCCGCCAAAAAATATACTAAAGAGACATTGATATTTGCCCAGAGTATCGCTCAAAAAATATTATATATATAGAATTTTGTTGTACGCATACCACTCATGCCTGCCATTATAGCCCCTGCTGTACGAAGACCATAAATAAATCGTATAATAACCAGTGTTTTCCCTCCATGATTCTGGTAAAAATGCTCCATCACTTTCACTCTTTTTTCTGTAACAATATGAGAAAGCACCGGTATAGAATAGATTCTTTCTTTATTGTATTTCCCAAGTGTATAGCCAATAGACTCTCCCAATATACCACCTATAACTGCCAATCCTACCACATACCAATAACTATGCCCTAACGTATAAGATACACCCGAAAGAAGTAGAAGAGAATTTTCTCCTTCTAATGCAGACCCTAGCACAATAAATATTGCTGAAAAATCGTTATAATACTCAAGAAAAGAATCAAACATATCCAGAAAAAAAGAAAAATAAATCGAACATTACACCTCTCTATATATCAAAAGATTCTTTGATTTGTTTCATTTTATGTTTTTTCAAATCCATCAAAAACAAAGCAAATATAAGACCAACCAATGCGATACAATATCCAAAAATCTGAAAAGGATCTTTTTCCACAGCTATTATATGACGAACAACATCTGTAATAGCCACATAAAAGAAAAACCTCAGAGGAAAATGATACTGATCATCAAAATATTTCTTGATTGCAATTACTACCTCGATATACAGAAAGATAAAAAACACTTCTCCTAAAATATTATAATGCTCTATCCTATCATGCGGTATAAACAGATGATAAAACAACACATACAATTCATATAAAGAAAGGGCTATCAGAAATATAGCTATCCCTCACATTAATACATTGATTATATAGGAAATAATTTTTGAAAACATAACAAAATCAAACAACGAATAATAGAAAGAACTCTCTTACTTCTATCCTACCTCTCCTGCTACAAGATCGCAAATAAAAAGATTTTTGACTTCTTTATGAGTTTCTCTTATACTTTCGCCATATTTTACTCCTGGAGTTCAATATTTCTTATTTTTCACCATATATTTTTTATATGCATTTTCGTAATATTGCTATTATTGCCCATGTAGATCACGGGAAGACTACTCTTGTAGACGCACTTTTGAAACAATCAGGGACTTTTTCTGAACACCAAGAAGTTGATATTTGTGTAATGGATTCGAACGACCAAGAAAAAGAACGTGGTATTACGATCTATGCCAAAAATACTGCAGTTGAATACAAAGGAACAAAAATTAATATTGTTGATACTCCTGGACATGCCGATTTTGGATCAGAAGTAGAACGTGTTCTTCGTATGATCGATAGTGTTATTCTTGTAGTCGATGCTTATGAAGGACCGATGCCTCAAACAAAATTCGTACTCAAAAAAGCTCTTGCTCTTGGACACAAGCCGATTGTGGTTATCAACAAAATCGATAAACCAATGGCTCGTCCAGATGAAGTAGTTGATATGGTCTTTGATCTTTTTGTAAATCTTGGAGCAACAGATCAGCAACTTGATTTCCCAATCGTATACGCTATCGCAAAAGATGGTATCGCTTTCAACGAACTCGAAGATGAACGTAAAGATATTACTCCTCTCTTTGAAACTATTTTGGAGAAAGTAGAAGAAGCAGAACATGACACTGCTAAAGATTTTCGTATGCAAGTAGTAAACCTTGGGTACGACAACTACCTTGGTCGTCTTGGTATTGGTCGTGTATACGAAGGAACTGCAAAAGTTGGTCAAACAATCACGGTGTCAGATTCACAAGGGAACAAACGCCAAGGAAAAATCACAAAACTCTTTACAACAATGGGTCTCAATAAAATTGAGGTAAACGAAGTAGTAGCTGGTGATATTGTAACACTTGCTGGGGTATCAGATATTTACGTAGGAGAAACTATTGGATCTAACCCAGAAGTAGAACCTATGGCTCATATCACTATCGATGAACCAACACTGAGTATGGAATTCATCGTAAATGATTCTCCATTTGCTGGTCGCGAAGGAAAACTTGTAACTTCTCGCAACATCCAAGAACGTCTCGAAAAAGAACTCGAAACAAATGTAGGTATGCGTGTAGACTTTGGAGTTGGAGACAACACATTCATCGTATATGGTCGTGGAGAACTGCATCTTTCTGTACTGATCGAAAGCATGCGTCGTGAAGGTTTCGAGCTACAAGTAGGTGCTCCTCGTGTAGTATTCAAAGAAGAAGATGGAGTAAAAATGGAACCAATCGAACAAGTGATTGTAGATGTTCCAGATGAATTCTCTGGAACAGTTATCGAACAACTTGGGAAAAGAAAAGGACAAATGAAAGATATGAAAACAGAGAACGGACAAACATACATGGAGTGGGAAGTTCCAACACGTGGTCTTCTTGGGTTCAAATCAGTATTTACCGTAGAAACTCGTGGAGAAGGAATCCTTACTTCGTCATTTGATCATTATGAATCATACAAAGGAGAAATTCCAAAACGTGATGTCGGATCTATGATTTCAGGAGAATCAGGGAAAGCTATGAATTACTCTCTTTGGAAACTCCAAGAACGTGGGCCAATCTTTATTGAAGCAGGAACAGAGCTCTACGAAGGTATGGTAATTGGAGAGTCTCTCAAAGGTGGGGATCTAGTAGTAAATGCTACTAAGAATAAAAAATTAACCAATGTACGTGCAAGTGGATCTGATGATTCTATGACACTTACTCCTCCTCGTCTTATGAGTCTAGAAGAATCTATGGATTATATCGGAGCTGATGAACTAGTTGAGATCACACCAGAAAATATCCGTATCCGTAAACGTTTTCTCAAAGAAGTAGATCGTAAAAGAAACAAGAAATCATAATAAAAACTTGCATTTTATATACAAATCTATATACTACGAGAGCTTCAAATTTTGAAGTTCTCGTAATGTGGAGCTGTAGCTCAGCTGGATAGAGTGTTTGGCTACGAACCAAAAGGCCGGGGGTTCGAATCCCTCCAGCTTCACCATTTGATATTTAAAGCAAGGAAGTCACAGTTTGTGGCTTCCTTTTGCGTTATTTTTAGTTCGAGTGTAACTTTTCCAAAAGTGCTCATTTATGAGATCTATGTTCGGTTTTATGAAAGCATTTAATTTGTAATTAGCTATTCAATATTATATCTATCAAATCAAAAGATGCGTCATTCCACTCGTCTTTTTTATATTTCTGAACGAGTCCTGCGATATATTTACAACGATCTATTTCAGATTGAAGACCCTTTCATTCTTGTATCTGTCTTGTATAAAATAAATAATTATCATACACCTCTATAATTTTTATAATCATCGCATCTTGTCCATATTGAGAACAACGCTGCACTATATCCTCAAGTATTTCTTCTTTTGGAAGTGATAGATTTTTTGAATTGGCTTCTACGATATCTGCTATATAATAACTATATTTCTCTGCGATCATTTCTTTTGTTATAGGTGTATCTTCTATCGCATCATGGAGTAATCCAGCGACACAGAGATCTTCTGAGTATCCATTGATATACATGTACGATGCCACACGCACAGAATGAAACAAAGCAGGCTTTTTCTGTGGTATAATTGGGTAATATTGAACCAAAAATTGTATTGCTTCTTCTGTTAAAAATCCAGACATAGAGGTATGCATAATAAGATATAAATTATTTAGGGTTTTTGAGGTATTCAATACCCTCTTTTGTAAACATGAGTATATCCATAATATACAGTATTTATAACAGAAAGTCTGTATTTCTTCCTTCTCAAAAAAGCAACCCTATTTGGATTGCTTTTAGCTATACCAATAAGCTTTCGCTGGTATAGTATTTCTATGACGAAAAGTTCGTCACCAATATGCATAAATGGTGGAATGTAGTTCGTGACGTGCAAACCTATATAATAAAGAACAATGTGAGGTTTTATGGAAGTATCTAGTTTAAATTCAGGTACTCAATCCCCTCTCTAGTAAACTGGACAATGTTCTTTTTATTCTTCTCATATATTTCTCTAATAGATTCTATATATTTTTCTTGATCTGGATATCATTCTTCTTTCTTCTGGATAATATTCTGCATCTCTGGTGTGTTTTCCCATACAACATTGATCACTTCAGATAGTATCCACAAAGGATCTTCATCAAAATGATATTTTTTCATCATTTCTGGATCTTGTTTTTTGAGAGTCCAATAATAATGGAAGTGAAGAAGTTCATGGATTATAAGACGAGGTATATCTGATGTATCAGCATAATATACTTGAACAAGATCATAATCTATATATCTTGGATTGATACGAAAGATAGATGGATAATTTTGTACTTTTGTAAGATCACAAAAACCAAAGAGTTTGTCAATACCCCATATTTTTGGACAGATGTGTCTAAGCAAAAACAGGTCAGGAGATCTGTTTTTGCTTAGGTTTTTTTGTGGTTGTTTGTCTGTAATAGAGCAAATTTAGCAGGAGGCATTTTTATAGATGTATGTATACGAATATGGTTGTAATAATAAGAGTGTTGGTAGATAGCCTCAATAGCTTGTTCAACTGAAGAGAATTGATTCAGTGATCCAATTTCATATTTAAACTTTCCATAAAAAGATTCCTGTGCGCCATTTTCCCAAGGTGATCATTTTTTACTCATCGATATTTGAATATTATTCTTTTGTAATATTTCTTTGTATGCATAACTTCTGTACTCACTTCCTTGATCTGAATGCATAAACATTGGAGATCAGTGTTTGATAATAGTTTGTTTGAGTAGGAGCGTAAGAAAATCATGTGTATGCCTGAAAGATATTTTTATACCGATAATTTCCTTTGTATAGGCATCAAGGATAGTCCAGAGATATAATTTCATTCCATGATAGTTCAAATGAGAAAAATCAGTTACCCATACGTGATTCTTACGTTGAGGAGATATTTCTTTGATTTCATTTGCAATAGGCATTGCTGGGATTCATATATCTCATTTCTTTTGAAACTTTCGTTTTTGTTTATACTTTGTTTGTATCTTATACAAAGACTTTATACGCTGAATACGTTTATGATTAACTCCAAGTGCGAGAGCAATTCTTCGGTATCCATACCAAGGATGTTCTTGTTGAATTACACGAACTTCTTGTGCAAGATTCTGATCTTTTGGTTCTTGAGATGATTTGTAGTACA
>JAYELJ010000014.1:0-6035 GCA_034717395.1 Patescibacteria group bacterium | reverse complement strand
TTCGAAAACTCTACTGTTTTTATTCCTGATGGATTCCCATCTACGAGATAGGTAATAATTGTTTTTGGAGACATATGATTTGAGAGATATTATAAGAAAAATTTTACTTTCTAGAAAAAAGATGATATTATTCAAGCACTAAGTCCTTCGGGATCCACCCTTGTCTATCTTGGCAAGGCCAAATAAGAAAAGCTCCTTCGGGAGTTTTTTTGTATCCCTGAAACTCTATTTATCCTTAGACGGAGAGAAAAATAAATCTTGGACTTCTTTCATTATAGAATTGTAATCTTCATCTGCAATGGTATTCATATGCTTGATACATCGGTTTTTATCTATTGTTCGTATCTGAGAAAGCATCACGAAAGAATCAATCCCAAAATACCCATCTAATGTATAATAATACTTTCATCCATCTTGTTCTTTTGTTTTTCCGTGCTTTGTAAGCGGAGCTACTAAAAACACATTTCATACTCTCTGTAATATCAAGACTGGACGCATATGTTTTCCTTTTCCATTGGATTCGTTTCCTATGTTTACTCATAATTTACAATCCCATATTTCTCTCGGTTTTAAGAATTTATGTGTCTGCATCTGGTCTATAATAGGTTTGTCATTTCACCATCCAACAAAATCTTTTTCATAAAAATAGGCTTTTATCTCTTTGTATATATCAATATTAGGAAATAAAAATTTGTCTATCCTCTCCAGAAACATGTATACCGCATACTTTGAAAAGAAGATATTCTCTCCTTTTACTATAATATCTTTTTCTATATCTCTCTTATTTTCTTTTAAAATTCTTTCTATATTATTTGTCCTCTGAGCAGTATCCTCTAACAAAACAGGGATCTGCGAGAGTAGTTGATTAATATCATAATATAATACACTCTCTTCCTTGTGTTCGAGAGAAGTAAAATCGATATGAGATATATTGGATAATGACATAGCAATAAAAGATCTCTAATGATATTAAAATTGTTTTTATTTTACCTGGATTGTACTTAAAAACCAAGTTTTCTTCTTGGAAAATTGCTTGCATATAATTATACTGGATGAAATATATCTCTGAAACACACCCCTCCCATGCTCATAACCAAATCCCTCTTCGTAGACTACTCCCAATCCCCAAAACTCGCTTGGTGGAAATACAACGACCGAGATACCTATAATAAAATCCAAGGACTGGACGATCCAGAAACCGCAGAGCAAATGCTTGAGCTCGGACAACAGGTCGAGGATATCGCTTTAGAGTACCTCGAAAGAAAATCTGGAACAGTCGCAACAGATCTTTTTGAAAGCGATTATCTCCGAAACATAGTGGACGAAGACCAAAGAGAAAATGCGGATACATCTATCCCACAGGCAACCATGGAAGAGAATATCTCTCAGACCAAGAAGGCTCTTGAGAATAATACAGAGCTTCTGTATCAGGCAGGGTTTCAATACAACGGACTTTTTGTTCGTTCAGATTTCATGGTGCTAAATAGAGACTGAAACTATGACCTCTACGAAGTAAAAGCCAAGACCCATGTTCGTAAAGATAAGACTTTTCAAAAGCAGAAACATAAGAATGTCGGAGAACTTGAAAAACAATTCCTTGCGGATGCCTCGTTCCAAAAATATGTGATCAATAAGGTATTACAGGAACTCGGAAAACCAAAACTCGAAAATATCTACTACTTGTATCTGGATAATAGATATGTCCTCGAGGGAGAACTGGATATCCGTAAACTGGTAAAACTCGATCAAGTAGACTGTGAACAAAGAGTACTCTTATCAGGAGAAGAAGAGGAAAAAGAAATATCAGTCCCTCTCTGGCTCATGATCGAAGACGAGATCGAAGAGACGATCGAAAACATTCAAAGACAACTGGTACTCGATGAAGAAGAAATCAACCAAATCCATCCTTTCTCTGGGAGTAAATATACGGAATACTTTGGAAAAGATAGAGCGTTTGGGACTATCTATGGAAAAGGACTCACAGCTCCAAAAGCAGTCAAAGAACTGTATAACAGATGAGTAAAAAATATCTCGGACTTGAACGAAGAAGAAAGAGACCTGTTCCTTGCCTCTGGTGGTAAATGGGGATCAGCTCGAGAGTATATAGAAAATTATCTTTTGTGTAAGAAAAAAGGAGATATTATTCAAGATACAGAAATACAGAAAAAATTGGATACACTCCAGTACCCAATTATCTTTTATGATTATGAAACAGTATCAGTCCCTGTTCCTTTCCTTCAGAACACGTCTCCATACCAACAATTTGTTGTTCAGTACTCAATGCATAAAGTCTACGCAGACGGACGTATAGAGCACTTCTGAGGGGTTCTAGAATCATTTTCAAACGAAAGATCTGTTCGTATGGTAGGTATTCCAAATAATACCAATGCAGTCCCTTCTGAAAGCGAGAAAGTGGTGTCAGGAAACTATACCGATCTTATTCAAGAAATGTTGGCGGACATTGGCGAAGATTTAGAAACATCGAGCTTTGTCGTTTGGTATAAAGCTTTTGAAAATACCCGTAATAAAGAGATAAGTAAAAAGCATCCAGACCTTGCGGATGCTTTTGAAACGATCAATGAAAACACTTTTGATCTCATGGATATATTCAAAAAGAATCTGTATTGCTCAAATGACTTCAAAGGATCTAATTCTATCAAATATGTTATGCCTGCATTAGTCCCAGATATGACCTACGAAGGTATGCAAGTACCCAATGGGGCGGTAGCCATGAAAAAACTCCAAGAGCTGATAGAAGGACAGATACCACAAGAACAAAGAGAAGAAACCGTAAAGAACCTACTTCTATATTGTGGGCAGGATAGTTTGGCTATGGTGAAGATATGGGAGAGGTTGAAAGAGAAGAAGTAAATATAGATAAAATATTGAAAACTTATTTTCAAGAGAGTATATTTGTTATGTCAGATAGAAATACAAACAAAAAGACACTGAATACATTATATTATACTCGTGATGAGTATATAAGGCTTGGTTTTCTGTCTTTTTGTTATTTTTTAATTATCTTTTTTTATGGTCTATTCTGCTTCAGAAAATGGGAATGTAAAATATCTTGGGAATAAGATATTTCCAGCATGTGATGCTATAAATAATAGAAAGATAACACAGGAGTATCTTGATCAAAGATTTGCATCTATTACAACAGATCAGATGTTCTATCATCTATCGCAGATAGATAATGCTATTTTTCAGGCAACAGTTGAGTATTTTATAAAAAGAAAAGCTCAGTGGGCTAATCTTCCGCTGACTACACGCATGATTTCTTCTCCAGGAGAAGTGTATGCAGGACAAACCTTGGATTACACTACAGACACACTCCCTGTGGAATTACCTAATTGGTTTGATACAAATAAACGTCTATTCCTTGCTGAGAGCTCTCAGTTCTATCTTGAGCTTCAATTAATGATTCCAAAGATAGATCAAGTGTTTTCTATTTATAATAGTTTTCGTAAAGAAGAAGCTGATTATACACATCTTACAGAGTTTCAGCATATTGAATACGAAGGGAAAGTTGGATTTGAAGAAAATAAACAAGTAGCAATTGAATTACTTGATTATATCATTGAATATATTGGAAAAAACAATAGAGAGAATCTTGAGTACTTTCTTTCAGAAGAAGATATTCAAGATAGATTACAAGGAATATCCAATAATCTAGAGGTGTTAACTTTCAAAGAAGCTATGGATATATTGTATGCAGACACAAAAGATGAAAAATATAAAGAGTTTTCGTTAAAAAACTTTGGTTCATGGGAGGAAGTACGTTTAACTGAAATTATCGGAAAACATGTGAGTGTTGAGAAGTTTCCAATGCTACAAATCCCTTTCTATCATGCGATAGCAGAGGAAACAGAAGATGGTATTCCTCTAGCAAAAAATGCAGACATAATCCTTGCTGGTTATCGTGAAACAGTAGGAGCAGGCTCTCGTATCATAGATAAAGAAACTTTGATGAAAAAAGCAGATATTTTCAATCTACCGAAAGAAGATTACCTTCCATATTTGGTAAGTAGAGATAATGAAAATTATACAGAGACTGCAGGTTTTGGACTTGGATGGCAAAGGCTGGTTCAGTGGTTACTGAAGATGCCTACTATCGTAGACTCAACTGTTTTTCCTCGTACACATTTAACACCTAATCCATAAAATAAAATGAATAAAACGGAATTTAAAGAATTTTTTCAAAATTATTCTAAGAATGTGGATAATGCAGATGTAAGTAATTTTTGGAAATTATCTGATGATTTAATATTACAAATTATTAAAGATAATATTCCTGTAACAGAAGATATGACTTTATTGGACGCAGGAGGAGGAACAGGGAGGTGGGTTAAAAAACTCTCTGATATTTATCCAGGAAATTTCATTATTTATGATCTGTCCGAAGATATGCTAGAGCAAGCGTATTCAAATATTAAGAATGCAGGTATTGAAAATAGAGTGGAAATTATTCAGTGAAATTTAACTAGTATGAAGCAGATATCATCAGATTCAATCGATTGTATTGTAAGTATCTATAGCCCAGTAAGTTTTATTTATGAGAAACATCTCTTTTTTGATGAGATCTATCGAGTTCTTAAAAAATGATGAAAAGCAATTATCATGGGACATTGATTTTATAATGCAATTTATTCAAAAATTAATAATTATAATATTGATTCTTCAGAATTAATTAAATTAGAACAGGACAAGATGGTTAAATGGGATAAGTATGTTCCAGAGTTGAATGTGTTTTCTAAAGAAATTATGGAGAATGATATGATGATGGCATGATTTTCTATAGAGAAATCTTATGGAATACCTGTCTTTATTCAACCTTGAGGTGAAGATTTTGACCCTACTAATCAAAAGGTAAGTCATATCTCTCAAAAGTTAGAAAATGATTCGTTTCGAAAAAATATTTTCGATATAGAGATGAAATATAATAGTGTAGATACTGTTGTAAATAGGTGAGTAAATATTTTTACTCTATGAGTTAAACAATAATTACTACTAATAACTTTTCTTATGTTAATTAAACCCAATAAATTAAAAAGGTGAGATACTATTGGAGTTGTTGCTCCATCCTGAACTATGAGTGTAGTATCTGATGCTGTTATTAAAAATGCAGAGGAATTCTTTTGAAAATATGGAATAAATGTTGTATATGGAGAGAATGTGAATAAAGAATGGTATGGAAGCTGAGGGTCAATTCAAGACAGAGTATCTGATCTCATGAATATGTTTTTAAATAAAGATATTCATGCTATAATCCCTATATTTGGTGGGTATTCAGCCAATCAGCTACTTCCGTATTTAAACTATGATATTATAAAAGAAAATAAGAAAATATTAATTTGATATAGTGATATAACAGCTCTTGCTTTAGCTTTGTATAAGAAATCTGATTTGGTTACATTTATAGGACCTTCATTTGCTGATTTAGGACAGCCATTTCCATTAGTTTATACACATACATATTTCGAATCAGTATTGATAGAAGGGGATAATAATATTGAGATAGAACCTTCATATCAATGTATGGATGAAAAATGGTTTTTTGATCTAGAAAAACAACCTGTTATTCAAAAACATGAAGGTTGGAATATTGAAAAACATGGAAATGCTACAGGAAAAATAATAGGATGAAATCTCTCGACAATTGCTTTGCTACTTTCTACAGAGTATATTCCATCATTTAAAGATAGTATACTATTTATTGAAGAGTGTGATGAGTTTAATTATCAAATGGTAGATAGAATGTTCACTCAGCTCGAGCAAACATGAATACTCAATGATGTGAAATGAATAGTTGTTTGACGTTTTCAGAAAGATTCTTCTTTTCCTGATTATAAACCATATAAAGAACTTATCTCTCGCATAACAAAAGATTTAGATATTCCTGTGATTACAGATGTTGATTTTTGACACACATATCCAATGATAACACTTCCTATAGGTGTTAATTGTATGATTGATACATATAAGAAAAAAATAACGTTATTAGAATCCTCTGTGCAATAAAAAAAGCTACTCAT
>JAYELJ010000013.1:0-6080 GCA_034717395.1 Patescibacteria group bacterium | reverse complement strand
TAAGACGTGAGCCTCTTGCTCTACACGGAGTACTTTGATAAATGAAATCGCTTTGATCAGTTTTTTGCGAATAGAGTTTTCTATCCCATTGATATATTCAATTTCTTTTTCTGTTGCTATCTGTTGTTCGAGCTTTGGGAGTGTGTCTGTGATCTGTACTCGAAGGAGGTGGGTATATTCTTTGTCTTTTGCTCGAGAAACAACTCCCGCTTCATTCATTATATACTCCTCTATAGTTCCTTCATTATTATGTTGGATGATGGCTTTGTCCTTGTAGTCTTCGATATTGATAACCATAGTGTCTGGGAAGATACGATCAATACCTACGTGCTTCACATAGAAAAATTCATTTTTGACATTTTCTATAATCTCCTCTGGATCAGTGAGTAAGATATTGTGCATGAGTACTGTATCGAGCAGGGAAAAATTCAGTTCTTCTTCTGTAATAGTAGTATGCGAATTTTCTATATCTAAGAAAATATATTTTACTTGAAAAGTCTGCCCTAAAAACACAAAGGCTGCAGCTCAGAGTATCATGAGGGAGAGAAATATCAGTGTGATCCGTATGATTACTTTGCGAAAATGAATATTTACCCCTGATATATCTCAAAAAATACGAAAAGATCTCTTGGGTTCTGTGTTTCTTGGTGATTTTGTTTTGGCAAAATTATCAAATTTGATATGTCAGTAGGGTCTTTTTTTCATAAATACCAGAGAAAGATGTGTGTGATATAGTGTGTAGTATTGTATCGAAGAATACTGACAATACAAGCTGTTTTTATTATATTTGACTGATAAAGTAGAATGAACTGGCAAGAAGGACTAGAGACAGAGTAGTCATGGAAAATATAATGTATTTGACCGTCTTGTCGACATATCCATATCGAAGAACATAGTAGAGTACATATCCAGCTACAGCTATATATATCAGAGATGAGACCCCAGCAATCATATGATAGATAGAATAATCCATAGAAAAATGCAGTATTAGATAAACGATTTATATAGATCTATTGTATATTCCTTTCATTCAAAAAGCAAAAAGCTTGCAAAAAAATCAACGATCGAATATAATTCGTGAGCATTTTCTTATGGCGGTCTTAGCTCAGTTGGTTAGAGCGCCTGGTTGTGGTTCAGGAGGTCGTGGGTTCGAGACCCATAGATCGCCCCATTAGAAAATGAATAAAGCAGAGGGAAACCTTCCTTCTGCTTTCTCAATATGACACCATCGCCAAGTGGTAAGGCAGGGGCCTGCAAAGCGAAATAATGAGATAATTCTCGGTAGTTATTCACAAGTGCTTTATATAAGCGATCCATATGGATTCACTTAAGAGATTAGGTTAAAGAGCCCTACGGCCTTTATCATCCTAATCTCTTTTTTTATGGTTATAAAATTACTATTTCAAGAATACTTAGAGCATCATTATTTTATAGGAAGTACACCCGCGACTATTCAGTGGCACAAGAGGTGTATGAATGTCTTTTTCCGTGAATTTCCAGACATTATAGATGTTGATGAGATAAGCCCTGAACTTGCTCAACGATATGTTTATCAATTACATAAAAGAGGAAATAAGCCTGTCACAATAGCAACAACACTTAGATGAATACGAGCATTTTTTAATTGGCTGAAAAAGAGAAAGAAAATAGTTCTCCATAATCCATTTGAAGATTTAGAAGTCCCAAAAGGATATGATGCTCCTCCGAAATTTATGTTTGAAACAGAGGTTCAAGATATGTTTCAGCGTTTACGGAAATCCTCAGATTTTTCATCAGAATTTGCAAAGAGAAGAGCTGTACTTATTCTTTCTTTAGCTTATGGTCTTGGATTGAGGTTGTCTGAAATACAAAGGTTGTCTCTGAGTGATATAGACTTTTCTGAGAATATGGTGAAGATAGAAAGGCAAAAGAATAAAAGGACAACTTATCTTCCAATCTGAAAAAGACTGTATTGGGATTTAAAAGAGTATATTAAGTGGAGAGAGGTAGAAAACATTCATTGTGAAGCGCTGATAGCATCGGTATATAATAGAAATTTTTATCGTCATTGATACTACAAACTTACATCATTTATCAGAGAAAAAATATATCCAGGATTTAAAGGATACCATTCTCTTCGTCATTCAAATGCTACAGCATTATTGAGAAAATGAGTGCCAAAATCTCAGGTAAGTAATTTGCTTCGTCACTCATCAGAGAGAGTAACAGATATTTATGCCAAACTTGTTCCTGAGGATTTAAGAGGTAGCGTTGAAATTCTACGGTATTAGTTACTTCCCAAAATATGTATTATGGGAAGTAAGACTCATTATAGCCTTATATATAACAAATTGTTCGTATCTGTTATGATCAATAATATCATTTACTTCCTATAATTACATATACGTGTATTTTAAGAATCTATTCTGTAAAAACTATCGCTATGAAATTTGTAGAACCCATTAGAGATATATCAAAAATTAATACTATTAAAAAAATTTTGAAAGCTGATCAGAATTATAGAGATCTCCTGTTGTTTGTATCTGGAATAAATTTTGCATTAAGAATTTGAGACCTGCTTACACTTAAAACAAAAGACCTCATCAATGAAGATGGGTCTTATAAAGATTTCTTTTATATTCAAGAGACTAAGACATCAAAAAATACAAAAAGAACAGTTACAGACAGTGTTAAAGATATACTAGATCTATATATAGACTCTTATCCAAATATAGTAGCAGATAAGGATAACTATCTTTTTTTTCGTCAGAAGCAATCCTCTATGGGTCAAAGTCATATTAGCAGGAGAGCAGGGCTAGATATTATAAAAGGTGTTACGTCTCAAGTGGGTCTTCAATGAAATTATGGAAGTCATAGTCTTCGTAAGACCTGGTGATACCAAGCACGAAAAGCAGATATTCCACTAGAGATTATTCAGCATAAACTCAATCACAGCTCTCTCCGTATTACAGAAAGATACCTGGGTATAACAGCAGAAGAGGTAGAAAATGCGGATAATCTTTTAAATTTGTAAAAAGTCTTTTCTTATATTTTCTGCCCAAGTTGCCCTGCTAATTGTACGTGAAGTGCAAACCTATATTATGCAGAATAATGTAAGGATTTATGGAAGTCTCTAACTTGTAATTAGCTCTTTAATATTATATCTATCAAATCGAAAGATGAGTCATTCCACTCGTCTTTTTTATATTTCTGAACCAGTCCTGCGATATATTTACAACGATCTATTTCAGATTGAAGATCCTTTCATTCCTGTATCTGTCTTGTATAAAACAAATAATTATCATACACCTCTATAATCTTTACAATCATTGCGTCTTGCCCATACTGAGAACAACGCTGCACTATATCTTCAAGTATTGCTTCTTTTGGAAGTGAGAGATTTTTTGAATTGGCTTCTACGATATTTGATACATGATCCCCATATTTCTCTGCGATCATTTCTTTTGTTATAGGTGTATCCTCTATCGCATCATGGAGTAATCCAGCGACACAGAGATCTTCTGAGTATCCATTGATATACATATACGAAGCCACACGCATAGAATGAAGCAAAGCAGGCTTTTTCTGTGGTGTAATTGGGTAATATTGAACCAAAAATTGTATTGCTTCTTCTGTTAAAAATCCAGACATAGAGAGATTTTGATAAGATATAAATTATTTAGGGGTTTTGAAGTATTCAATTGATAATATTTTGATAAACTTCTTGTTTATACTCTCTGATCGGGTGCTCAGCATTGGGATAGAAAACGCATCTATGGTTTGTATGTTTATTGTCAGTTAATTTCCGACACAAATCTTTACTATCCTCTACAGAAACACTTGTATCAGATTCTCCATGCATGATAAGAAGTGGCACGGAGTCTATTATTTTTTCAGACCAAAACAGTGCTGATCTATTTATATAATCTTCATCTGATCCTCCAAACATTTTTTCATAGTATGGCTTCATATTTGGACGAAGTTCTATTTGTCGGAAAAGATTGGTGGGAGCTCCAATAGTAACTGCAGCCGAAATCTTGTTTGAGATATCTTTATCTGTAAGAATTTTGTATATCATCATACCTCAACGACTTCTTCCAACAAGAGATACGGTCTTCTGGTTCTCTGAATATTTGAGAGCATAATCAATAAGATTGATAATATCCTGAATATCATCTCCTCAGATAGTATCCCTTCCTTCGCTTCTTCCTGTTCAACGGTAATTCAGGGTATACACTCTATATCCTTGCTGAGCGATATCGGCCATCTCTGCAAAGAAATCTCCAAGTTTATACACTCCTGTTTCTCCTGACCCACCACGGAGATAGATAACGACAGGAAGATCTTGTGTATTACCTTTTGGCTCGGTAAGAAATGATTCTATTTTATATCATTCAGAATCAAGAAAAAATTGTTGTACAGTGACAGAATCTGCATTTTCTTGAGCATATGCTAAAAACTGAGGGTTTCTCTCTATCATGGTAGAGACCCATTGATCTGTGAGTGTGATGGTTTTCATATTGATATATCTAAAGAATACGATCTTTCTTTTGTAAGTATAAGAAAACTCAGGCTGGATGACCAGCCTAAGTTTGGGTATTTACGATGCAGCAGCAGTAAGGTGTTGATGTGTGGTTTGGAATGAAGGTCTAATATTTGTTTTCATAATACTATCCGTATCATCATAGTCTGGACTATAACCAGAACATGAACTACCACAACTTGACGCAGCACAACTAGAAGCACCACATGAACTACATTCAGATGCTGTAAGTGCAATATCTACACCGAAATCTGATTTATATAACGCTCTTGTTTCCTCTGCAGATGCAACCAGCTGTTGTGCATCATCTTCTCCTCTCATACCAAAATATGGAAAATGATGAAGAAACTTACCGAAGATCTCATCACAGTCTTGAGCATACTTCATAGTATCTAATATATGCTGGTGCCATAGAGCATCCACATCTTTTGTTGGAACGATAGCTTTATCAGGATAAGATTGTGTTAAAACCAGAAATTGTTTGTATTCCTGCTCAACTTTATCTGCATGAGCTTTTGACCAACCTTTACCTTCTTCAGGATCCATAATCTTGATTTTCACAGGGTCTAAATCTAGTCCCATAATTTTTTGCGTCATAGCATTCATAGCTACTCCTTTGTATAAAATTGTGATCAACTAGCAAGCACTAGAAGTCTTCTGAATAGTAACAAAACAAAGATTGTTTTGTCAATATCTTTTAAAATAAAAAATAAATAATTACCACCAAAAACCCTCCACCATCCCCTTATATCTATGCGAAGAGTAATCTAAATCTAAACATACCCTACAGGCCACTCTAGAGCTCTCAGGGTGTTGATACAGCTTCGTTGTATTCTTTATGCATTCAGGACAAACAAACCATACACGAGACCCTCATTTACCTACAGGAGTCTTTTTTATTTGTATGGTCTGGTTATTTATATCTAGAGTAAATTCGTGGTTCTTATCGAGTATGTTTGTGATATCAGATATATCGATACTTTCACAATCGGTTGTGAGATATTTTTCCGTAATCATTGAAACTATGCGTTATTCAGTTGTTGGTTCTCTGCTACAAATGCTTGTTTGGTATGGATATTGATATTCATTTTAGGTGCTTTCTTTTGCTGGAGTGCTTTGAGAGCTGTCATATATCTTCTGAAGGCATTGTCTGCTTTCTTTTCCATCATTGCATAGTAGCCATTGATATCATGTCCTGTATAGGCTATTTGAGCCTGTTTATTTACATTACTCAGCTCTAAATATTGTCAGTATGCTCCTGCTATAGACTGAGCCAAGATTTTTTCACTAGCGGTGGTACAGTCATATTCTTTGATAAGTTCTTCTGTGTGGTTTGTTACAAAACCAAGAGTATCATTATGGACAACATGAGATAAAAAGAACTGATTATCTGCATTATAAAGTTTCATAGCTTTGATCGATACAGCTCGTATCTCCTCTGTAGTATAGGAGTCTGGATTTTGTTCTATATCCAAAAGCTTTCTTTTAATTTCTCATGAATAAACCGTATCTTCTGTTTGTATACAAAGTTGAGATTTCAGGTGATCTATCTTCTTTT
>JAYELJ010000012.1:0-6127 GCA_034717395.1 Patescibacteria group bacterium | reverse complement strand
GATCAATTATTATTTTTAAGATTACTTGTATATTACATGCATCAAATAACTGTTAGCGAAGAATATAATACCATTCGCCTCGATGCTTTTCTTGCACAGCAAGAAGGGGTGTTTTCTCGATCACGATCTCAGGATATGATTAGTAATGGTTATGTATCTATCAATGATAATACTATTACAAAACTCGCAAAAAAAGTCAGAGAAGGTGATACCGTATCGTATGACCCAGAACTTTTTGAAAAAGAAATGGTAGCAGCCAATACACTCGAGCCAGTGGATATGAAAATACAGATCGTATTCGAGAATGATGATTATGCGATTATTATTAAACCTCCCTATCTCTCTGTACACCCCTCGGATACAGAAACACAGCCAACACTCGCTCATGGATTGATGCATCAGTTTGGATCAAATCTCCCTTTATCTGACCAAGGTCGCCCAGGTCTCGTTCATCGTCTCGATAAAGACACTTCAGGTCTTATGATTATTGTGAAAAATGCAGAGAGTCAGGTGTATTTTCAAAAACTGATAGCAAAAAGAGAAATAGAAAAGTATTATAAAACGCTTGTTTACGGTAATATTCCAGAAGAAACAGGAACGATCAATCAACCGCTCTATCGTGATAAAAAAGATCGTCGAAAACAAGTGGTATCTCACTCTCCAGAAGCGCGTAATGCTATCACTCATTACACACTAGAATCTTTTCACCCTAGCTACCAAGTATCATTAGTAGATGTTCAGATTATTACAGGTCGTACACATCAGATCCGTGCTCATATGCGATTTGCACAACATCCGGTAGTGGGAGATCAGATCTATGGGATAGGTAAAATTAATAAACAGTTTTCATCAAAACTCAATTTACAACGACAGTTCCTTCATGCATACAGGTTGGCTTTTGTGGATCCAAGTGGGGTAGAGCAAGATTTTCAAATCTCTTTGTACAACGATTTGCAAAAAGTGGTAGATACTCTTGCATAGATTATTTACAGGTGATAATATTGTTCCAAACACATATAAGGAGAAGATTATGGCAAATGGAAGATGTGATAACTGCGAACACAGACATGTATGTCCAACAATTTCAAGACATCAGGTGAAGCTTTTACAGGCAAGAGACGCAAAGTCTAGCTTATTAGGTTCTTCTATTGGAGCATTTACCATCAATGATTATAGTGAGAAAGATCATGTTTGTGAGATTTCTCTCTATGAAGGAATTAGTTCTAATTCCAAATTTGTTGGTACCAGATGTATTAAATTCACAAGTTAACAGGAGGTTTCAATAACCTTCTGTTTTTTATAAATTTGACAATCTGCACGGAGAACTGTAAATTGTTGTATAGCATATTTCTTACTGTAATCAAGCAGTGAGTGTATGTAATTTCATGAAGTTACACAATAGAGAGGAGAGTCTGAAAATGGTAGATTTAACACCAAAGGAAGAAGAAGCAAAAAAGAGAGTATGTTTACCGTTAGATGGTATAAATACATTAGAAGAGATGGAGCAACTCATTCAGAGTTTGGCTTCATATGTTGGGGTATTCAAAATTGGAAAAGGAACCTTCACAAGATTTGGACCAGAGGCAATAACACTGGTACATAAGTATGGAGGCAAAGTATTTCTTGATCTCAAATATCATGACATACCAAATACCGTAGAGGATGCCGCCTATGCTGCAACCAAACTTGGTGTATATATGTTTAATGTGCATGCATCTGGCGGAATCAAAATGATGAAAGCAGCAAAAGAAGGAGTGAGAAAAGCAATTGTGCAAGGATATTATGATGTAGAATTTGCAACTCCAAAAGTTATCGCGGTTACAGTACTGACAAGTATTGATTCCAAAATATTACAAAGTGAAGTACTAGGTACTGAAAGGAATTTGATTGGCCATGTAGAGATGTTGGCTAAAAATGTCAAGAAAGCAGGTTTGGATGGAATTGTATGTTCTGCTGCAGATTTAAAAAGATTAAAAAACAGAGATAAAAAAGATAAAGAGTTCCCAGAAAACTTTATGTATGTAACACCAGGTATCAAAGGTCCAAATGGAGCTGTTGGTGCTGATCAAAAAAGAGTATTTACTCCAGGAAATGCAGTACAGGATGGTTCTTCATTACTCGTGGTTGGTCGTGCGATTACAGATCCACGAACAATGGAAGAAAAAGAGCAAAACTTGAAAGTTACCGTAGAGATGCAGCAAAATGCAGCCTATGCAGTGCTTCAGGATATGGCAAAAAATTTATAGAAAGAGGATAGAACAATATGTAGAAGAACATGGTCAGCCAAAGTAATCATAAAATAATTCTTACCCTCAGCTTTTATAAGCTGGGGATTTTTCTTATCTTGATTATCCAGGACTATTTGAGTAAGATAGGTGTATGTGAAAAAAGTATAAAATCCTCCTTATTGTAATAGCGATACTCTTTGTTTTTGTCTTTCTTATAAAACAATACATTGTATCGATAGCGAATGATATTTCTCCAGAAAGTACGGAGGTTTTTTCTGATATGCTTTCAGGAAATAAAACTATCACCGTGGTTCTTCAAAATAACGCAGAGCTTCGTCCCAATGGTGGATTTCTTTCTTCTGTTCTTCAGATCAAAACAGTAGCAGGGATTCCGTATACCTACGATTTTCTTAATAGCTATGACTTCGATAGCACTGATATACAACCTCTAGAATCGCCATCTGTACTGAGTCATTATTTTTCATGAGATGATGCATACAAAGGATTTTTATTTCGTGATACCAACTGGGAAGTATCTTTGCCAGATAGTATCCCAGCTATGATGCACTACTACCAGGCCAAAATGGGGACTACTCCAGATTATCTGTTTTTCGTAGATATGAGCGCAGTAGAGTCTCTTTTTCGTATTCTTGATTCATTTCAGGTAGGGGATACAGAATACTCAGCAGATAACCTTTTCCTTCAGCTTGAGTTTGCTACGAAAAATTTTGATAAACATAGTCTCGAAGGTCATAATACTCGCAAGAATATACTGCGAGATCTCTTTTCTTTGATGCAGGTACGTTTTGCAAAGTATGTACTATTGCAGCCGGGTATGCTGTCTTGTTATTTTGAATCAATGCTCAGAGAGAAACATATTCAGATCTATGCAGCTAACTATCAGCAGAGACAAGTATTGGAGTCTTTGGGGGTTTCATGAAGTTTTGATGACGCTATTGCTCATTACTTTGACTATCAGCCAGCAGGAGGGACACCAGGGGAGTACAAACAGGATTTTTATGATGTGATTGGGTCCAATATAGCGAATCTTGGTTCTCGTAAATCAGATAGGTATATCAAGAAAGATATTTCCTATGATGTTTATATAGATGCAGATGGTCAGATCTATGTTTCACAGAGATTTTTATATAAACACAACGGGGAGTATAATGCATTTTCTACTCTCTATAATGGATATCAACGTACTATGATCCCGTTTGGAGCACAGATGCGTTCAATCTATGGTTCGATCAATAATCAAGATTATCTATTGTTGGGTGATTATAATAATCAATCATTTGTTCGAAGTTTTAATCTCAACAAACAGCATAATATCTACGAACAGAACTATGTATATAATACACTCGAGAATTATATAGAGGTAGCCCCAGATCGTGAGACGTATTTTGGTTATGATTATTTCTTTGAAAATACAAAAAAAGGGAATAATGGAGAAGATGCTATGATAGATACTTATCATCTTGGTGTTGTAAAACAACCAGGTTCAGAACAAACCTATTATCATATAGAGATTAAAGTGCCAGAAGGATATCTTCTTCAGGTAGAGAACCAGAATCACCAGGGGTATCTGCGTGAGTATGTTTATACATATGATGGAGAACTGAATTCTGACTTTCTTTTGGATCTGAATATTGTGAGAGACACAACACCGCCTATTATTTTAGATCAGAAAATAGGTCATGATCTGCGTGAGATACAAGTGTATTTTGATAAAGATATTGATGAAAGTTCGCTTTTTCTCGGAAATATCCAGATCCAAGATACCGACCGTGTATTTCCATCGAAAACAGATGCTTCTATTCACCCATACAAAGTAGAAGTTATTTCTGGGAAACAGCTCAATATCTATGTGTCTGGGATAACAGATCAACCAGATGAAGCATATTCTATAGATATAGTAGGTCTTCAGGATGTGTATGAAAATGCTCTGACACCTGACCCGCATACTATTACCGTGATACAGAATAATTTTACGTTTTAGCTTTTATATAAATATAGAAAAATAAATAAAATATCCCAAGGGCATAAGCCTTTGGGATTTGTTATACGTGCATAGCATCTACCAATATTCGAGATGTTATATCAGGATAAACCTGAAGAATAATGTAAAACATGTATAATGTTTGTTCTTTATCTAAGTTACGTGTTTCAAATACCTCACAGAAAAATTCTTCTAATATGCTAGCAAGGTATGCAATATAGTTTTCTGGATCATCTGGAGCGTATGTAGTGAGTCTGGCATACATAGCTTCGGGAGCAGGAAATCCTTGGTCAATAAAGTATGATCTATTCATTTGTTTTACTTCATTTTCCTTATTTACAAGCTCTTCGAGTAGCACCTGATGTTCAGCGAGAGAAGTATCTATTTCTGTAAATCCCTGAGCCCAGAAATTATTTCGTATCTCATTGACTTTTGTTTCTGACAGACTAAATCTATTAGCATATGCATCTTTATATGCAGTAAATGGGATCATCTGTCTTTCAAAAGTTTTATAAAGAGAAGGAATGTTCTGTCCATTATTTCCTTTTACAATAGTATATACAACGAAATCAGTTGCGCCGTTGTTTTGTTTTTGAGGGACAAGTTGTTCTTTGATATTGTCCGGAAGATAGACTTTTCCAGGTATATAGCTACTTATGAGAGCATTTTCTTTGATATCAATGATCAATTGACCATCTTTCCAGTCTTTCTTTTTCTTTGTTCGTAGTCGAGGACTCGATTTGAGCACATGATTGATTTCTTCACCGATAGTTTCTCCGATAATATCAATCAGTAAACGAGGATCTTTTCTCTTTCCTGTAGCAACTTTCTCTTCCATCTTTGTGTAATTGTATTCAAATAATTCATTTGGATTGTTAGTAGAAAGTATAAGATGCCCTTCTGTAGCAGTCAGCACTCGTTCCTTCCATATATCTATTTGTAGTTTGAATATATGATAAAAATCTTCTTTTTTCAAATCATGATAGATAACTGATTCATCAAGTCTCGATTGCAAAGGTTTTGGGAATATACTACTAAATGCTTTTTTCTCTGATGCTTGTTCAGAAGCAAAGCCTACTGTTTTACTGTCCGTGTGATAATTTGCAAGAAAGAAGAAAAGAACATTCTTCATTTCTACTTTTTCTCCGCTGGCTAATTGAATGACACCTTTGTCAAGAGGGTCTAGAAACATATCCATTAATGAATTATGCATCTTGTCTGCTTCATCTACCACCACAATAGCAAAATTTTCTTTATCTGCTATAAGAGGACTGAGAGTTCCTTGTTCTTGTGCTTCATTAAATGGTTTATAGAGTGATGTATAACTTAATAATGACTCATCTCCATATCCTGTATATCCATGAGGAGAACCAATAAGCGAGGCTTTGGTATGGTCATCATAGAAATCAGGTCCATGAATTCGTGTATATCCATCTCTATCACCTAAAAGTAATTGAGCAACCACTTCGGGTGTTTCACTTTTTCCTACTGCTGGATTTCCAACAATAGCAATACGTCCCATTGCTCCTTTTTTCTTTGGAATGATATCTGATACTCGTTTCAGTACTTCGAAAATCTTTTCCTTTTCTTTTTCTTGTCCAGCAATTAGGGTAAAGAAATCTTCCTTGAATTCTTTTATTCCAACCGAAGTTCTATTTCCAGAATGAGATCCTCCCAGCTTATATTGTCTCGCTTGAGGAGATGTTTCTACTGATACTCCTTTGAGTAATTTGCTCGTGCATTTTGTGTCTTCAGTTGTTTCTGTTTGGTTCATAATAATCTCCTTTTTATCTTAGATCATGAGACATTATGTGTGTTTAGTAGTATGAAGTCAAATTTTGATAATAAGAATATTTTGTGCAGTTTTTATTTCCGTTTTTCATAAAATATGTTCTGT
>JAYELJ010000011.1:5385-6187 GCA_034717395.1 Patescibacteria group bacterium | reverse complement strand
AGAATGCTATTAGAAAATCTTATGCGCCATCTATAAACATATTCATGCACAACACACATCCTCAGTCATTTCTGGATACCGTTTTATACTATGATCTTTTGGATTTCCCACTGAATCCAGAGGAGGCTATTTTGTATGGAGGTTTGGATAACTATAATGCACTCTACAAACAGGTAATGAAATATAGTAAGTATATGTCTTTGTACAGAAACCATCTGTGTCTGATAGGAAGAGAGAAAATTGTAGATGAAAGAATTGCTGCTTTTGATATCCAAAAAGAAAAATGGAAAGTATTTGAACGTATGCAGAAAAAACTTACCTGGCTCCCATTTATAGAAATGATGTTTGCTTCTGGATCATTCGCTCTGATGCACTGTAATGAAAAATCAGACCTGGATGTGTTTATCATCTGTAGCTCTGGTCGTATAGCAACAGCCCGTTTTTTTATAACTATTTGGACCAGGGTTCTTGGAATCAAACGAGTAGGATTAAAAGTAAATGATCATCTATGTCTCAATCATTTTGTGACCAAAGATTCTATGCCGATAGGGCCACAAAATCTCTATACAGCTCGTTTGTATTCTCGATTTATCCCTGTGATGGGAAGAAAGTCATATTATAGTACTTTTGTACAGAAGAATATGTGGATCAAAGAATATGTTGTTCATTATCCTCTTCAGAAGTTTATTCCTCATTCGTTTGTCGATACCAAACCGAGTATTATAGAGAACATATTATCAGGGAAATTTGGAGATTTTCTTGAAAAAATATTATATAGACTACAACGATCTCGATTTGATAA
>JAYELJ010000011.1:0-5375 GCA_034717395.1 Patescibacteria group bacterium | reverse complement strand
TCATGACTCCATCAGAGATGGCTTTTCATCCCAAACCACAAGAACCCAAGATATTGGCAAGGTTTAACGAATTACAGAAACAATATTCTCATTTACAGTAGTTGGGTAATAGAATTGGGGTGTTTGACATATTTTGTTAATGTTTTTATTTGACATATATTTTTATATATTATATAATTTAATATTCTTACTTACTAAAACAAAAACAAAAATGAAATTTCCAATCGGATTTCCAATTGGTTTCCCAATCGGGTAAGATAAACCAATTAAAAACAAAAACACCTTCTGAAAAGAAGGTGTTTTTAGCTTTACTTTTAAATTGATTCGATTAGTATGTCATATGCTTCGAAGGAAAGAAGCATATGACATGAGTTTATTCAGAAAGGGGTATTATCTTGAAAACACATAGCAATAGTAAGAAAAGACATTCGTGTTTGGTGTACTTTTTTCTGAATAAAAAGGTACTAAAAATCATAAAAGAGAAGAAGGAGCTTGGAAATGACTGATTTACAAAAAAAATATGAGAAATATTTAAGAGAAAAAGATTTTAATTCATTTATTGAGTTTTTTGATACTTTGAATCCATTATTTTGGAGAGAGAGAAAAAATGAACATATAAAGATGATGATATTTGCTATGCAATCAATAGATGATAATTGTGCTTTGTGGAATAAACAGAATCCAGAGAATTATATTAGAAACTTAAGCTTAAGATCATTTGCATCCTATTGTTATAAGGATAAGTATAAATTATGGATTGAATCAATGGAGTTCTTGAAACCAAGAATTTCTTCTTTAATTCATAATCCTGATGTTCAAAGGCTTTTACAGAATCTCTTATCTGCTGCAAACAAAGATGTTCTTTTGTGTGCGAAATATGATAGGATAAAAGAATTACAGGTATTAATAGGGGTATATAGTAATACATTAGATCTCTTATTAACTGATATTCCTAAAGATCAAACAGCAATATTAATCCCTCTTTCATTAGAATATCATCATTATAAAATGAATTTAATGCAAGGGATGTTGGTAGATGCTCAACAGAAAGTTATTGAATCAGATTTGGAAAAATTATTTGAAGAGATAACAGGGAAACAAGGGTGTTTCTCAGATTTGGTATCACACACGTATGAGGATATCAAGAGTTATGCATATATCGATCAATTTTATATGTTATTAGTTATCTATTATAATAGATTGATTGATAGGTATCCAGATCAAGATGATCTGTATAAGGATGAAACAAAGATATTTGATCTTCTGATTCAGATAGGTAGTGATTTCCCAAAAGCAATTGCGGGATTTGTATCCAGAAGAGGAATAAGGAATGCTGGAGCTTATTTGATTATGGCTCAGATGCAATTTGCTGTTTTTCAAAATGCATTTGCTGTAAAGATAGTAGATGGTCAGCCAGATACATGTTTAGCAGCAAATTTAGTGAGAAGTATTTCGAACCAAGGGTTTGTAGAGTCAGAAGACTTGATATCATTTTTATCAAAAGTAATTACTACATCGCATTCTCATACTGCGATGCACTCTAAAAGAACTGGATATTTAGTGAAATTTATTTCAAATCTTATGGGTGAAAATATTGCGTATAGTCAACTTATGTACTATGCAGGTGTGTTACATGACATTGGAAAATTATTCGTTTCGGAACATGCCTTAAATAGTCCAAAAGCACTAACAGAAGCTCAGAGAAAAATGATAGAGAAACATGGTGAGAATGGTGCGGAGCTGCATGTTTTTCTGGGTATATCAGAGCAAGTAATATTGGATGGAACGAGAGATCATCATGTTCCATTTTCGGATAACCCTTCTATAGATGGACAGTATGTTGCTATTGCAGATACTTATGATGCATTAGCTTCTAAAAGATCTTATAAGCCAGCTTTTAGCTTTGCTAAAACAGGGATGTTTCAAATGGCAGAGGCAGGAATTCTTTTTGAAATATTAGAAGATATGCAGTCTACAGCTTGTCCATTGGTAATGAGAAAAACAATTCAGAGTTATTCAGTGTATAAGCAGATGATTGGTGAGTTAGAATCAAATCCGGATAATTGTAAACCTTCTGGTGATTTTTGGCCAAGAGCAGTTGAAAGAGCTATTGAAAAGGCTGATTTGATAGAACAGATGCAGAAAGATGGTGTACTTACAACACTTGTAGATAGTATGTTGGAAAATGGATTCTTTGATAAATTCTCTGATTATGGGTTCTTTACACTAGAAAAAAGAGATGTTTTAGAAGAGCAGCTGATAGATTCTGCTCTGTTAGAACAGGTAGTTATCACTATGATTCTAGGACTAGATAAGAGAAAAAGTCCGAGGATTGTGTTGAACCCAGGGATTGTCAAGAAGATGTATTCAAGAGAGAATTACAAAATACTAAAAGGGTTCTATCAAGAACTCAAAGAAAAATATCCAGATTGATTTTGGGTGTTAGTAAGATCTTTGGTTTTATCCGGAGGTCTTTTTCTTTTTTGCTTTTTTTATAGGATTTCTTTATACTAGGCACCGCTATTATTTGCTATTTTCATTGAATTTTTATGGATCAACTGAGAAATTTTTGTATCATTGCACATATCGATCATGGGAAATCAACACTGGCTGATCGGTTTCTCGAAGAAACGCAAACTTTGACACAAAGAGAAATGAAAAACACGCAAATGCTTGATACCATGGAGCTCGAACAAGAGCGTGGGATTACTATCAAGCTGCAACCAGCTCGAATGAACTGGAATCATACTAAGACACAAGAAGAATTTATTCTCAATCTGATAGATACTCCTGGTCATGTAGATTTTCAATATGAAGTATCACGAAGCCTGGCTGCTTGTGAAGGAGCAATTCTTGTAGTCGATGCAGCACAAGGAATAGAAGCTCAGACTTTGGCAACGGTATATATGGCTATAGAAAATGATCTGGAGATTATTCCTGTGATCAATAAAATTGATCTCCCAAATGCAGACCCAGACAAAGTCGCACAAGAAATAGAAGATGTTTTTGGATTTCCAAAAGAATTATGCCTCCGTGTTTCTGGGAAGTCGGGGGTCGGTGTGCATGATCTTTTAGATAGTATTTGTGATCTCATTCCGGTTCCTTCGTTATCAGAAGAAGAACATACTCGTGCATTGATATTTGATTCATTTTTCGATCCATATAAAGGGGTGATTGCGTATGTCCGTGTGATGGATGGTGAGATTAAAAAGGGTATGAAGGTTCATATGTGTGGGACAGATTCTACTGCAGAGGCATTAGAAGTTGGGTATATGATTCCTATGAACGTAGCGCAGCCTTCTATCAAGACAGGAGAGATAGGGTATGTAGTTACGGGACTCAAAGATGTATCCCAAGTACGAGTAGGGGATACGATCAGTTCAGATATGACAAAAGAGGCAAGGCCGTTAGCAGGGTATAAACCAGCTGTTCCGATGGTATATGCAGGGATATTTACTATTGATACAGAAGATTATCCTTTGCTTCGGGATGCTCTATCCAAATTACTGCTTTCTGACTCGTCGCTTATATACGAACCAGAAACATCAAAAGCACTTGGGTTTGGTTTTCGTTGTGGATTTCTTGGTCTACTTCATATGGAGATCATCCAAGAACGTTTAGATCGAGAATTTAATCTCAATATTCTGGTGACTACTCCTACCGTACGGTATGTTGCTGTTCTGAGAAATGGAGAAGAGGTGATGATCTCTAATCCATCTGAGATGCCAGATATTGGTTCGGTCGAAGAAATAAAACAACCCTGGGCCAAGATCGAAGTAATTGTCCCGGAGTCATACATTGGAGCTGTGATGAAACTCTGTGATGAAAAGCATGGGGTATATATGGAGATGAAATATATAGATAAGACTCGTGTAAATCTAATCTATGAGATTCCAATGGGACAGATTGTTACAGATTTCTTTGATACACTCAAGTCTGTTACTTCGGGGTATGCTTCCCTTACGTATGAAGAAATTGGTCTTCGAGTAGGACAGCTCGTGAAGATGGATATTTTGATAGCAGGAGATGTAGTAGATTCACTTTCTCTGATGTGTGAAAAAGGAGATGCTCATCATATTGGGATTGATATTTGTCTCAAGCTCAAAGAAGTGATACCTCGTCAGATGTTCCCGGTTGCTATTCAATCAGCTATTGGATCTCGAATCGTAGCTCGTGAAACTATCCCAGCTATGAGAAAAGATGTTACTGCTAAATTGTATGGAGGAGATGTTTCTCGTAAAAAGAAACTTCTTGCCAAACAAAAAGAAGGGAAGAAACGTATGAAGGCTATCTGATGTGTTCAGATTCCTCAAGATGCTTTTCTTGCTGTATTGAAACGTTAAAACTATTATTTATTTATTCAAATATTATGCCACATTTTAAAGGTCTTCGTTCTGTACTTGCACTTGAAGCTGGATATACTCCAGAAGAACTCAAAAAAGCCTACCGTAAAGAAGCTCGCAAATATCATCCAGATCTCAATCCTGGAGAAGAAGCAGAAAAAATGATGAAAAAGGTTACTCTGGCTTATGAAACACTTTCTGATCCAGAGAAAATGGAAGAATTTGCTGATAAGATCAAAGAACAACGTCGTACTGCGAATAAAGCAGCACAAAAGAAGAATAAAACTTCGAAAGGTCGTGCAAAAAAGAAGAAACGTTAATACGTTTCTTCTTTTTGATTCTATTTATTTTCCAAGTTCCAAAATAATTTTTGCTGTTTCTCCTCTGAAGATAGGTTCTCCAGTTCGGAATGTATCTTGGGGTGTAATGATTTCTTCTGAGAGAGCATAGCGGAGGTATGGGTTATACCACTGGTTGCTATAGGTATCTGAGAATGGAAGATCATTATTTGTCAGTTGGTACATCGTTTCTGGAATAGATTTGTCGAATATAGTTATCATAATCTTGAGAGCTTCTGCTCGTGGGACTGGTGCTTTTGGATCAAATATTTGATCTGAGTTTTGAGCTACCCAGCCATGAACATGTGCTGTATAGATATAGGGAGCATACCATGATGTAACATCTATGTCTGCATAGCTTCCTGATAATATATTTTTAGCTTCTTGGTTATATTCGAGAAGTTCTATATCTGCACCATGGATCACCATTTTGTAGAGTTCAACTTTACGAAGTGTCCAATCGGGTTGGATACTCGCTGTATCTCCTGCAATACCTTTGATGATATTACGACCCACGATTTCATCTATATAGGCTACTATCCAATGCTGTGTTTCTTTAAACATATCAATCATTTCTGATACAGGCTCTATCATCAAAGATATTTTGTTTTGTTGGATTATTTCAGCTTTGGTTTTTACCGCTTCCTTTTCTATAGCGATTTGTTGTTTCTTTTCTTCTTGTTGTTTTCTCAAA
>JAYELJ010000010.1:0-6202 GCA_034717395.1 Patescibacteria group bacterium | reverse complement strand
TGAGGCTCGTATTGCTGATGTAGCACAAAAACTTGCTGATTCTGGTCTTTCTCCAGAAGAAGTGGATGCTCAAATGGCAGATATGAAGCAGCGTCACCAAGAAGCAAAAGCTCGTATTGAAGAAGGTGATTTTCGTGCAGCAGCAAAAGAAGCTCGTATTGCAATGTATAAAGCAGATAAAGAACAAAAACTTCAAGAAAAACTTGAGAAAAAATTTGAGAATAAAGAAGAAGCAAAAGAAAAACATGAAGATATGAAAGAACAAGTAGAAGAACGTAAAGAGAATATAATGGAGAAGCGTGAGGAACAGAAAGAACAGCATGCAGAGCGTGTAGAAAAATCGAAAGAGTTGATCAAAAAAGTAGAACAGAAAAATCCAGAGAAAGAAGAAGCAAAAGAAAAAGCACAAGAGCATAAAGCTAAAGTACAAGAGAAAAGAGAAGATATGAAAGAGAAAATGCAAGATCGCAAAGAAAACATGCCTCCTCGTGAGAATATGTAAAATAAATAAAACACCTGAAATATTTCAGGTGTTTTATTTTTACTTAATGTCTCTAGTAATTATGCTACTATTTATTTCTTTTTACTTTGAATCCTTCAGATGGGCGACGGTTATCTGGACGACTAGAACGACCTCCGAATCCTCCACGAGAACTTCCGCGACTTCTACCACCACGAGAACCTCCACGACCACCAGAACGACCTCCATAACTTCCACCTCCACCGAATCCACGGCTTCGACCACCTCCACCACCATGAGTGACAGGTTTGATATTGTGGTATGAGTTTGGATCTAGATCTTTTTCAAACGCATGTTTGAGAAGAGCAGCAAATGCTTGTTCAGGTTGATGTTTTTCAAGAAATTCGTGTGCGATTTGCAAGAATTCATCGTATTTAGAACATGCCATTTCTCGTTCAAGAATAGATCCAATAAGAGAACGTTTTGTTTTGATTACTTCATCAGCAGAAGGAACATCACATTTTTGGATGTCTGTTTTTGTAATCTTTTTGATATATACAATCTTACTAAACTCTTTTGGTGTTACAAAACTTACTGCATGGCCTTCTTTTCCGGCACGACCAGTACGGCCAATACGATGCGTATAGCTTTCTGCATCCTGAGGGAGAGAGTAGTTGATAACGTGAGTAAGGTTGTTTACATCGATACCACGAGCCGCTACATCAGTAGCTACAAGTACTTTGATTTTTCCTTCTTTAAATTTTGAAAGAATTTTTTCACGTTGAGCCTGAGCCACATCTCCATGAAGTGCATCTGATGGATACCCTCGTTGGATAAGATTTTGAGCTACAGCGTCTACTTCACGTTTTGTCTGACAGAAGATGATTCCATAAAAATTTTCTTGGATATCTACGAGACGGTGTAGAAGTTCTGATTTGTCTTGTGCATATACTTCATAGTACTGTTGGGTAACGAGAGCATTTGTGTTTTGTTTTTTGGCGATACGAATGATGTCATAGTCCTTCATATGGTTTTGAGCAATACGAAGGATTTTTGGAGGCATCGTCGCAGAGAAGAAAAGCATCTGTTTGTTATCATTTGAAAACTCAAGGATGTGTTCTACATCTTCTTGGAATCCCATATTAAGCATTTCATCTACTTCATCAAGTACAAGGAATTGAAGTTGGTCGATTTTCAAAAGACCTTTTTCCAAATGATCCGTGATACGACCAGGTGTTCCGACAACGATATCGATTCCTTTTTTCAGTTCACGACGTTCTGTCATCATAGATTGACCACCATAGATAGCCATTACTTTGAGTTTACTTTTACTTTGAAAACTTTCGATTTCTGTAGCTACTTGGATAGCAAGCTCACGAGTAGGAGCAAGAACAAGAGCTTTTGTATGTTTTCCTTCTGCTTGAATACGTTCGATCAGTGGAATACCAAATGCGGCTGTTTTCCCTGTTCCTGTTTGAGCTTGTCCAATGATATCCTTTGTTCCTTGAAGGAGTGTAGGGATACATTGTTCTTGGATTTCTGATGGTTGTGAGAATCCTTTTGATTCTAACTTTGCAAGTACTTCTTCTGAAATTCCTAACTTTCTGAATGCTTCCATAAAAAAAATGGTAAATAATAGATAAAAGATAACGACCAATGTGAAGAGTAGTACCTGGAATCTATTATATATACCTTGCGTAGAGTATTAACCTAAAATATAAATCCCAAATAGAGCCTGTTTTTTGGCCTGTTTAGTCGCTCAAGATGCATTAAAACTCTTTCCAACTCCATAGTTGAGCAACGACTGATAGTCTACAGGATACTTATGATAAAAGCAAAGTTTGCAGCCAATTTTCTTTTTCTTTTTTTCAGAATTCTGCAAAGGAGTTTTCTCCTGCTTGCACCTGTGCATGGATAAAGACAAAAGGTTGTCCCTGTATATTACATTTTTTGTGTGGAGGGCGTACAGATAAAGTAATATTGTATGTATTTTGGAACTGTTTTTGTATGGCATGTCGTATGTTTCCAGTAGGTATGGGATCCAGAATAAATCCCTGGTAATTGTCAAAATCAGGAGAGTAGTATATTTTGTGATCTTTGTGAAGAATAATACAGATTTTTGCTTCTCGGGTAGGAAATCGTGACACCACTTTATTTTCTTCTCTTTGTATTTCTTTTTTCCCTTGTTCTTGAAAAAAATTACAGTCTGAAAGCGGATAAGAATCCCATTCTATTTTTTTGACAGAGTTTATAGACACCTGTGATGCAAAGTCCATAAGTGCTCCATTGAGCACCCGACTAGATAGTCTAGATTTCTCAAATTGGGCTTGTATTTCTTGTATTTCTTGTTTACTGAGTTTGTATTTCCGGTCTCCATAGTAATATCGAGCAAATATTTTTTGCAGATTGGTGTCTATACTCAGTACCGGTTTTTGGTAGGCAAAAGATAATATAGCATTGGCTGTGTAAGGGCCTATTCCAGAAAGGTCTGTGAGAAGCTGGTAGTCATTTGGAAAAACTCATCCATGATCAGAAACGATACTTTGTGCACATTTTATCATATTTCTTCCTCGAGAGTAGTACCCGAGTCATTGATAACAGGGAAAGAATTCGTCCCAAGTGGCAATAGCAAGATCTCAAATTGTTGGATATTTTTCGATAAATCGGTTATAATAGTCTACGACACGCGACACTTGGGTCTGTTGAAGCATGATCTCTGATACCCAAATGTGATAGGCGATCTCATGTTTTTGAACATCAAAAAACTGCCTCCAAGGGAGACTGTGACGGCCATTTTCTTGCTGCCATTCTATGATCGTTTCAAAAGGAAAAGGAGCTAATTTCATATAATTATTTCATATATTATTTTATATTATGTCGATTCTTACACGTGGAGTAGTAGATTGTATTGCAAAAAAAGAACTCGAATCTTGGATATCAGAAGATAAAAAACTGACAGTCAAATTTGGTATCGATCCAACCGGATCAGATTTGCATATTGGGCATATGGTACCTCTTCGTAAATTGGCTGAGTTTCAAAAAAAGGGACACAATGTGGTGCTGCTTATTGGTACATTTACAGCCAAGATCGGAGATCCAACAGGAAAAGATAAAGCCCGCAAGGAGCTGTCAGATGATACCATCAAACAGAATATAGAACACTACCTTATACAAGCCTCAAAAGTACTCGATATTGATAATGCAAAAATAGTATACAACGGCGATTGGTTTTCGAAAATGGATTTTAATGATATTCTCAAGCTTTCTGCTCAATTTACTGTACAGCAAATGCTCGAACGAGATATGTTTCAAAAACGTATAGCTGACTCGAAACCTATTTCTGTACATGAATTTATGTACCCACTCATGCAAGGATATGACTCTGTAGAGCTCGATAGTGATGTAGAGATCGGAGGAACAGATCAGCTATTTAATATGCTGGCGGGTCGCACACTGCAAGAAAATGCAGGGCAAAGAAAACAAGCGGTTATCACTGTTCCAATCCTTGAAGGAACAGATGGGGTAGAGAAAATGTCAAAAAGTCTTGGGAATTATATTGGAGTAATGGATAGTCCAAAAGATATATTTGGGAAAACCATGTCGATTACTGACGCTCTTATTTGTAAGTATTTTCGTTTGGCTACAGATGTGTCAGAAGAAGATATTGCACAAATGCAATCAGAAATGGATGGAGGAGCCAATCCTCGAGACTATAAAATCCGTTTGGCAAAAGAGCTAGTGACGATGTATCACGACGCAGCATCAGCTGACAAAGAAGAACAGGAATTTATATCTGTATTTGCCAATAAAAACAAACCGACGGATATAGAAACAACAGAATTTTCAGAAAATTCTATGGGGCTGTTGTCTCTTATTGTACATCTTGGGTTTGCTGGTTCCAATGGGGAAGCTCGTCGTTTGGTACAAGGAGGGGGAGTAAAACTCGATGATGTGAAACTCAGTGATCCAAAAATAGAAATCACTTTTACTTCAGATCCACAGCTACTACAAGTAGGAAAACGTAAGTTTATGTATGTGAAAATTCAAAATTAAAAACTCAAAAATCAAATGTCAATTTTTTGAATAAACATAGCGCAAGCAGCTTCTTTTCTTCCTGAGTGTGTGCAATGGAAAGCTCAGAATTTTGGAAAGTGTGTGAATACAGGATCAGAAAATCATACTACTTGTCTTGGTGACTCAAAATTAGAGGCCGCAGCAGTTTGTGGAGATACAACAGATATAAATGGTGCTGTAATTCCACAAGACGAAGCTGCTATCGAAGCAATTTTAAAATGAGAATTGGAGCTTAATGGAACAGCATCAGACCCATTTATCTCGATTATAGGAAGTCTGACAGATTGGCTCATGGGCCTCGCAGCAGCGATTGTAGTTGTGATTATTGTGTATTCTGGATATAAATATATCCAAAGTTCGATCGATGGATCAGAAACAGGGAAAGAGAATTTTAAAAATGCACTGGTTGGTTTTGTGATCGTAGTGTTGGCGTATGCTATTGTGAAGACGACTATCAAAGTTGTAGGAGGGATTGGAGAATAAACAGAAGAAAAGCAGAGGAATTTTCTTGACTTTCAAACAAGACTTTCTTATACTTTCCGAGCCTTAAGAATTTAGGGGTCGGTGGCTGAGTGGTCGAAAGCGGCGGTCTTGAAAACCGTTGTACCGCGAGGTACCCAGGGTTCGAATCCCTGCTGACCCGCCATTCTAAGGTTATACGAAACTGAGGTGAAAGTGTTTACACTGGTTGTTTTCACTCTTACCTCAGTTTTCTTTTGCGCAGGTGGTGAAATGGTAAACACGCTAGATTGAGGGTCTAGTGGGCGTCAGCCCTTGGAGGTTCAAGTCCTCTTCTGCGCACCAAATAAGACGAAACTGAGAGAAGTCCGACTTTCGGGCTTCTCTTTGCTTTATTTTGAGTTCGATTGTTCTCATATATGACCCATACTGCACAAGAAACACTTGAAGAGCTTTTAGTTCGTTTGATGGCTTAGATATAAGCTTTCCATGATCCAGAAAGAGGTTCGACTGTAAACTTCTGAGTATTTCAGATCTTTGGGTAATATTCGCTTTTTCAAACTGAGTAGATATATCTTTTACTCTCATAAAGAGATCTATTTCTTGTTTTGCTTTTTCCTGAGCAAAACTGAAAATGGTCTTTTTTTGTTCCTGGAGATCAATAAGTTCTGTTTGGAGAAGTTTTATATTTTTCTTATAACTCTCCCTCATGTTTTCATTATCTTCGTCAGCAAGAGTCATAATAAGCCGATCGATCTTTTGTTCTTTTTTTGTGATAAGTTCTTTGAGCTTCCGTTCTCTTTCTTTTGTATCATACCCAGAATTATCTTTGCTATTCTTTTTCATATCAATATACCAATCAATGACCGTAGGCGATATTGAGAAAAGCTGTATCATGTCTTTGATCTGTTCTTCGACTTTCTCTTCTCTCACATATTGATAATCACATTTGATCTTTGGATTCATCCGTGAGCATCGATAATAACGATACGTATGTTTATTTCCATTCTTTTGTTTCTTGATCTTCTTATCAAAGATCATTTGGCATCAGCACTGTTTGCATCGAAAGAGACCTCTGTAGTTTGTAAGAAACCCTAGCGTTGTTTACAGTTTTGGATAAACTGATGTAAATCAGATTTATCAAGTAAACAGCAATATTATGAACATTCATAAACGTACCAGGCTCACAGAAATTCAAAGAAAAGAGAT
>JAYELJ010000009.1:0-6358 GCA_034717395.1 Patescibacteria group bacterium | reverse complement strand
AAAACGTTTTGTAAACTGGTATAATACTGTTAAACCTCACAAAGGTATCGATAACAAGACTCCTTTTGAAGTAGTGGAAGAATTTTATTATAATCCAAATGTGTAAACAACGCTCTGGAATCTAACAGATAAAGAAATAAAATTGTCTCAGAGATACAGTGGAAAAAAGAACCGATCCCAATACCTAAAAACAAAACTATGAACACCCAAGATACACACCAAAGAAACAAAAATAAGCACACAGAAAAGCAAGGAGGAACTCGTAGAGGCAAATCCTTTCTTTTACTGTTTTTTCTTCTGTATATTTGAACATATTATATTTCCCAAAAAACCTTCTGGATACAAACACAAACGTAACATATAAATAGAATCTGAATATATTCACGACTTATTCACGAGATTCACTGAGAGAAAGAAAACAAAATATTTCAAAGAACCACTCTGTCTGCTAGAATGCTTCTATATATTTCTTCCTCAATCTTTCTTATGACACGCACAAAAATAAACCGATATATTGCCTATGTGTCTCTTCCGTTTATCTGAACAATCCTTCTGGTCTTCACCCCACAGATCCAAGAAATCCCCAATGCCCTGGATGCAGGAACATATAAAGTAACCAGGGTAGTAGACGGAGATACCGTGAAAATTGATATGAATGGAACAGAAGAAACCCTCAGACTCATCTGAATAGATACCCCAGAAACCGTCCACCCAAAGAAAGAAGTAGAATGCTACGGACCACAAGCCTCAGCCTATACCAAAGAAACCCTTGCCGACCAATATATAAAACTCGAATACGATGAGACCCAAACCCAAAGAGATAGATACGATAGACTCCTCGTGTATGTGATCCACCAAGGGCAAAACTTCAACCAAAACCTCATAGAACAAGGATATGCCAAAGAATATACCTACGGAAAAGCCTATAAATACCAATGACTCTTTAAAACCGCAGAAAAAATAGCCCAGGAAGATAACCTCGGACTCTGGGGAGAATGTGCGAACGAAAAAACAGAATAGAAAGAAAAGATATTGAAAAATATACAGTTTCCTGAGAAAAGTATACAAAATCTATTGAAAATAAAACAGGAACTGATATAATACTTATACAAATGTCCTCCCATCCATTGTGTTGGGACCCGGATGCTCCTTCGGGAGCTTCTTTTTTTTTATAAAACAGTATCCATGAAAACACGTATTTATATTGATGGATTTAATCTGTACTACAGTCTTTTCTTTATAGAGAAAGAGTATAAATTTCTCGATCCAGTTCTTTTAGTGGAAAACCTTCTTCATCATACAGAGTTAGAGATTGATGTGTGTAAGTATTTTACAGCAAAAGTCTTCCCAACCGATACAGACCAACACAAGGCAGAACGACAAAATCTATATTGGAGAGCACTAGAAGAGTTCCATGGAAAAGAGAAGTTTCAGATTATTAAAGGTCATTTTGCAAGAAAGAGTCGTAAAGGGAAAGTAGAAAAACCAGAGGAGTGTAAAGATAAAATAGTACAGATAAAAATGTATGAAGAGAAGAAATCAGATGTAAATATAGCCTCTCATATGTTAAAAGATGTGTATACAACAGATGTTGAACATATTGTTCTTATATCTAATGATAGTGATTTATCAGAACCATTACGTATAGTTCATGAGACAACTAATAAAAAAGTAACATTAATTTGTCCTATTCATAAATATTCATTTAGCGGAACACATGGTTGTAGTCGAGTAGCGGTATCAAAAAATCTTACTCGTTATGCAAGTAATGTAATAAGATTTATTCTTCCTGGTATAATAAAAAAATCGCAACTCCCAGATACTCTCAAAGTACAATCTCCATGGAAAAAGATAGATCCTGCATCATAGCAGTGGTCTTTTTTTATACCCAAATTTTCCATAAACTCATAAAAACTTATCCAAAAACCACAAATGAGACAGGTTTTGAGACACCAAAAACACGAAAAATGAATAAATGTATCTTATACAAGCCAAATACTACCTGTCCCAAGATTGTCTCATCGAAATGTTAGACTCAGAGTGTATTGCAATACAAATACCTACTTTGTAACACTCATGATTTATGCACGCTCATTGTACCCCTCAGGAAAAACTCGACTCTCAAATCTACCTACAACCGAATATATTGGTACTCACCAAAGATCCGCTTATCAAAGACAAACTCCAGAAACTGAACAGATCTGTTGCATTTGTGGATGTCATAGATGACCCAAAGCAAGTTACACCTCTTCTATCACAGTACCAGTACCATATCTGCATTATAGATAACAGAATACATATCCCAACAGCATACCAATCAGCTTGGAAAAACTTCGCAGAAAAAAAGAAAGGGAAAAATATCACCTTTCTTGGTATTCATCATGCAACAACTACATATATGGATGTGCAAAATAGAGCACTAGCTCAACACTGGGATGCAGTCTTTTTCTTCCCTCCGAGCTACTACGCAAAAGATCACCCCGTTGAATATAACTACTTCCTCCATGTGTTCGATCAGTACCTTGCTACTATCCGCCAAGAACTCGGCTTTGCCTATAACCAGACGTATATAGATGCTTTTGGATATAGAGTATCTCTCTCGGAAAGAACTCTCTGGAAACAAGAAACATTACCAAAAGAAATAATGAGACTCCTGCAACATATTCTCCTGATGAATAAAGATAAACAACGTATCTACTATAATCTTCTTATTCATCGTCTGTATGGAAATACCTACCAAAATATCCAGCTCAAACGCCACTTCGATACACTTCTTCGTGAAGTCCAACTCATCTTTGAACAGAAATTCGAAAAAAGCCTCAAACCAGTAATGGATGGAGCGCATGTGTACTATACAATCGTACCTCTTCAGAAAAAACGTCGTACATATAATGCAATAACACAGATCAAAACCCCAAACAAGGTGGGAGAAAGTAACACCCACCCTCAGTATAAAAACCTGCAACTTTTAGACACCTAAAAACACCTGTTTTACTCCTTGTATAAGCTGAATAGTCTGCTTTGCTTCCCGGGGGAAGCGAAAAAATACTGAAATCAGCCTAAAAACACCCTGAAATACAACAAAAATAAACAGAAAACCTTCCTATCCTATCTAAAATAACGGCCTATGATCGATACCATCCAGGTAGAAATACCCATGATCCACTTCGATATCCTCACCTCAGAACTCGGATACCTGTTTCGAGATAATCCTGATGTTGTTATCGCAGGACTCCTCAGTCCCGTAACAGGAGAATTTTCTCCCTTCTCCAGTACACAAATGTCAGAACTTGCCTCCAATGAACGCAAAGTCATGGTACGAGTAAATATCTCCCAAGACTATATCCAAGTACAATTCTCACTCCCGAAATTTATCCTCGGAACTAATGCGGTAGAATATAGTAACTTGCTCCTGGGGCTATATCACTTCCGACAATTTATCGCAGAACGCCTGGGGATCATAGAAGAAGACCTCGGAGATCCAAAGTTTTGGAATCTTACCAGACTCGATCTCTGTAAAAATATAGACTGCCAAACACAAAGCTTCCGTGATGCCATCCTATTTCGTCTCCAGAAACAGGCTCACAATGCTTTCATAAGAAAAAAGAAATCTTTAATCTTCCAAACTTCGGTATACCTTCCTTCGAGCTACCATACTCTCAAATGGTACCTCAAATATGAAGAATACGTAAATACCCAAAGAAAAGGGGATCAAAAAAAAGAACAGAAGAATCTGCTCCCCAAAGACTTCTCGAAAACCGTAGAAGAATATTCAAAACCTATCCTCAGATTTGAAATAGAACTCAGACGTGCTGCTCTGCAAAATAAAGTGTTCGGATATATCTACTCCCAAAATGAAAAAACAAAACATATTGCACAAAACAAAGCACTCGATCTGATAGATCAGTGTGAAATTCCGATCAAAATAAAACTCTGGGCAATGAACCGATATAAACGAAGTGAATATACTCTGTTTGTAGACTATATGCTAAAAGAACTCAGCCTCGAGAAAATCCTCTGATTCTATATGAAGAAATTTACTATGAACCTCCCGACTAATATGCAAACCAAAGATACCATCTGAGATATCCTCAGAAAAAAATATACCCTGGCAAAATCTGAACGTCTCCTGGGTTTCCTCCAAAACCTGGACCTCTACGGAAAGAAAGGTATGTATCAAAGATGATGGTCTAAATACTATGTCTCCCGTGCAATAAAAGACCTCAGGGAAGCAGGCGTATCCCTTATATTATCCGAAAAGAAATCCAAGAAATATAAAGTCTTCCTCGATGAGTCTCCAGATATATCCCAAGAACAAATAGAATACCCAGACTTCTCCCTGGATCCAGATATCCTCCCCGAGCAATACCAAGGTCTCAACCTCACAAATGATCCACTCCCAGATCCCTGGAGAACCCAGAAAGCTATGGAAGAAAGAATACAAAAAAGAAAACAAAGACGAAAATAAAAAAGACCCAGGGACGAATCCAAGGGTGAATGCAATTTGCATACTATATTTATATTTTCTTAATTTCAAGAGCAACAATACCAAACTCCTTTTCTTTTTCTGGAGAATAAAATGTATAATAGACATTTTCCACTCAATCTTTAATAGTTTTTTTATCAGGGAGAACATGTTTCAACCCTTCTCTTGCAAGCATTTCTTCGAAAGTAGGATAGAGATACTTGTTGATCAGTTCAAATTTTTCTCCAGTATCAAATTCTAAAATATCTCCAATGTTTATAGCTTTAAATTTTCCTTTGTTTAATCTCCCTTCTATCGTTTTTTCTCCAGAAAGAATATAACTTTTGTATGGCTCTTGCACGCCAAAATCTAATGTATTCATAGTTGATAAAATTATTGATATAAAAAAGACTGAGCAAAAACTCAGCCTTATATTAAATGGTTTTTACTTCGATAACAAGCATACCATTATTTTCTTTGACCTTTTGATCAGGATAGATTGCTCTATACACAGATATAGCTTCTTGTCTGCTATGATCTGGCAATAAAATTTCAAGATCTTCTGAATCAATCATCGATACAACATCTTTGTATTTTCTGATAGCCACAACTTTCGTCTTTACTTTGACATCATTGCAATAGAAGATAAGATTCTGTCCTGCTCTTATCTTACGAAGAGAGCTGTAGTTTGCTCTCGCTTCTAAAGTTTTTGATCCAAACTGAATCTGACGAAGGTATTTCATCTTGATTCTGATATGCCTATCCTTTTTAGGTTGAGCCATTATAATTCCTTTTCTAACACATATTCATCTGTGTTATCTTTATATTTTCCATGTAAGGTTTTAGTAACCTTAAAACCATGTTTTTGAAAGAAGAGTAAAGACTCTTGTTTCTCCTCTGAGACAGTAACAAATACATACTTTTTATCTGTTTCAGATTGAATACAATCTAAAGCAAAATCAAGTAGTTGTCTACCTGTTCCATTACCTTGATATGGTTCCAAAATAAGAAGTGTTGATATTTTTACAACCTCTTTTCTTGGATCTATTTTTAGACTTAATAGTCCTGCCACTTCATCATCTTCTGTAGTAATAACAAATGCCTTTTTATAGAAAGAACCGTAAAGCCACCCAGTGAGTGCTTTCGATTGATCGCCATATAAAGGTTCTAGTATATCTATTGCTATCCTACTTAATGATTCTTTATCACACATTTTCACTGAGCGAACCTGCATCATGTCCTCCTTATATTTTTCGTGATTTATAATAAACCAACATTGTTATAATAAATCGTATTGATAATTTTGTCAATATTTATATTTTTTTGATAGTTCTGCTTGTGTCATAAAAGCCAAAAACAAACAATAACACTAAAAAACAAAAGGAAAAACTTGCAAACGCTTTTCGATTCGAGTAGAGTCTCATTGTAACAAATCAGAACCGCTAAGTATTTCAGAATGTCAAAATTCATTTTATGATATCTCTCTTTTCGTACGCGTATATTTTTATATATGTATGAAGGGATAGGTGTGTATAGATGGGCATCCGTAAATTCCGCTTAGCGCGTGATTTGTTACAACGGATGCCTATTTTTGCGTCTCAATTTTGGGACGTGAAGGAAGGAATGAAAAAAGAGACTCTCGCCTCGACAGCAGAAAAAGTCTCAGAAAAACCATTAGCAAAATAGAGCTCAGTTTTTACAACCTCATAATAAATCTATCATGAATAAAACACAAGAGTTCTCGAAAGAACTCATGGTACAAGATCTTATCGAAAGATCTGTGTTCGTACAGAATGAAGGGTATCGGAGATCTGCAAATAAAGATCTCCCACGGGAAGACCATGGATCTCCAAAGATCCAACTCAAAGAATTTCTCGAAACTCTTCTTACGAA
>JAYELJ010000008.1:23303-25958 GCA_034717395.1 Patescibacteria group bacterium | reverse complement strand
AAATATTTTTTCTTTATTCCCATTTTCTTTCCTTCTCTATCTTTTATCTTGTTAACACACAATACATAAGACTCTACAGTATGTCAACACCAACTTTCCTTATCACTTTATTCATCAATTTATACACCTCACGATCAATTCTTGTTTGAGAGTCAGCAAGTAGCTTTCCTACTTCTTCCTTGTGCCCTTCGTAATACTGTTTCTTCTCACGAATCGGACCAAAATATTCATGAAATTTCTCGAGAAGGGTCTTCTTTGCTTCTCCATAACCCATACCCCCTGCTCTATATTTAGCAGCAAGAGCATCTTGTTCTTCTAAGCTTGCCATCAGTTTGTAGATTGCAAACACATTACAAGTCTCTGGGTCTTTCGGGTCTTCTACTGGAATACTATCAGTCACAATACCCATAATCGCCTTTTTGACCTGAGCATCAGTACCAAAGAGTGGTATCACATTGTTGTATGATTTCGACATCTTGCGACCATCTGTCCCAGGAATTGTCATGAGAGTTTCCTCGATCTTTGGCTCTGGGAGCTTGAAAGTCTCTGAATACGTATTGTTGAATGATTGTGCCCAATCACGAGCAAACTCCACATGTTGTTTTTGATCTTTCCCGACAGGAACAAAATCAGGATTGAACATCAAAATATCTGCTGCCATGAGTACAGGATAGGCAAACAAACCATGGTTCGGTACTTTCCCATTTGCTACCGCATCTTTATATGCATGAGCACGATTGAGCTCTGACACTGTTGCACGACACGATAAGTACCAAGTGAGTTCATGTACCTCTGGTACTTGGCTCTGAAGATATAAAGTCGTGTTAGGATGAGTCAGCCCACACGCCAAGTAGGTAGTCAGCACATCATTGGTCATACGACGAAGATCTGCCCCGGTATTCACACTTGTAAGAGCATGATAATTGGCTACAAATACAAACAGCTCATTGTTATCAGATTGGCTTTCTACCATTGGCTTGATAGCACCAAAGTAGTTTCCTATATGTATATCCCCTGTGGGTTTGATCCCTGTTAAATAACGCATAAAATTGATAATTTATATATAAGAATATTTGATTGATTAATTAAGATATTTTATCCTGTCATTCTGAAATTTGTTCAGAATCTTATGATGCTATTTTGACAGAAATTCTTTATTCATACCATTTTAATGATATATCCTCAAAAAAAGGATTATCTTCTTTTATCAGATTATATTTCCATTCTTTATGCCAGTTTTTCAATTGCTTCTCTCTTAAAATTGCATCATTAATATACTGAAACTCTTCATAATACACTAATTTATTTATATTATATTTTTCAGTGAATCATTTAATTAACTTATTCTTATGTTCAAGTACTCTCCTTTCTAAATCAGAAGTAACTCCTATGTATGTCATATTTCATTTATTTGCCATAATATATACATAGTTCATTCTTAATAATCATTATGATGTAAATATTCATTCGTGTACTGAGAGATCCTGAAATAAATTCAGGATGACAGAGGATTAATTCAGGGTGACAGAGGGGTAAATATTACAATAACCTTTCTTGATCTGAAGTATCATCACCGGATACCAAACTCTCCATCTCGAGGCTTTCTATAGCAGAAAGAGAATTTCCTACAATCCCCTGCATATCTCCATACATCCCGAGTGTGTTTTGTGTCATTCGTTCGATTTCTTTTTCACGCTTTGCCCAGACACGTTGATACACTCGTTTTTCTGAATCAAGCTGTGCTTGCATCTCCACAAAACTCGAAACAATCCCCTCTACTCTATTCTTGAACTGCGTTCCAGATAAATACTCATATAACACTTCCATCTTTTCATCTTTTCCAGACTGAACCTGACGAGACAGTGCTACCTGGTCTAGCTGACTACGGATCACCCCTGCGAGCATCGAAGCATACCGATGCTCACATACCCATACCCCATTGTACTGACCAAAATATTCTACCTCTTCTGGCATCGCACGGGTCACGAGTATAGCAATATCACCCTGTACTCCCGCCATATCATCTTTGAGCTTATTGACCCATTTTTCACTCCAAGTCTTTGTTTCTTTGGATTCCCAAACAATACGTCCCACATTCGTCCCCTGATTACTTCGAACTGTCTGAATAAGATCCGCTCCACGAATACCAGTAGGAACATCTTCTATCAAATCAAGCGGATAGTTTCGAGAAAGCAGCTCTTTGAGTTCTATTTCACGAATATCACCCTGAAGCTGCTGAGACCCTTGTTGCGATTTCTGCTGAGCTTCTTGCAAAGATTTCTGCATATCATTCATTTTTTTCTCCTGCTGTGCGATCTGGAGTTTGTATTGTTCTTCGAGCAGTTTTTGTTTATCTGCCATATTCTGTTCAATCTGCTCTGCTTGTTTTTTACGCTCTTCATCGAGTTTTCTTTGCATATCAAGCTCCGATTGTTTTTGTTGGAGTTCCAGCTCTTGTGCTTTTTTACGAAGTTGCAGTTCTTGTTTTTGCATCTCTTCAAACTGTTTTGATTGAAGTTCTTGTTTCTTTTTCTCTGCTTCCAATGCTGTATTCAAAGCCTCTAATTCTTTTTTATTCTGCGCTTCTATTTGAGCCTGAATCTGAGACTCTAGTTGTTTTCTTTCCTGCTGAACTTTGGCCAGCTCTGATTTTTT
>JAYELJ010000008.1:0-23203 GCA_034717395.1 Patescibacteria group bacterium | reverse complement strand
TTTTCTCTGCTTCCAATGCTGTATTCAAAGCCTCTAATTCTTTTTTATTCTGCGCTTCTATTTGAGCCTGAATCTGAGACTCTAGTTGTTTTCTTTCCTGCTGAACTTTGGCCAGCTCTGATTTTTTGAGCGCATCAAGTTCTTCTTTTTTCTGAGCAAGAAGCTCTGCTTCTTTTTGTTTCATATGTTCTACAAATTTTTTATTCATATCACCTTTCAGCTTTTCCTCTACTTGATGACTCAATGCTTGGTCAATAGATATATTTTCTCCACAATTGGGACAGCTAATAGTATTCATAAGAAAATATTTGAAATAATAATAATAATAATATATACTAAAAGTACAAATTCCTTCGGGACGACAGGAGCCTCGCTCCTGGTAACAATTATAAGTCTTCTGTAATCAACAGTTGGCTTATTTTTTTATTTAATTCAAAGAAATCCTGTTTTTGTATCATTCAAATCTTTTTCACAAGTCTTTTGGAATCAATTAATCGTATTTGAGATAGTACAGCAAAGCTTTGCATATTATCTTTAAATAAAAACATATAATAATATTTCATATTTTTCTTATTTTGTTTAGTAAGAGGAACTACCCAACAAACCGAATTATTAAATTTACGAATAATAACAACTGGTCTCAAAAAATCAGAACCTTTCCCATTTTGTTCATATCATACATTTATTCAAAGAGATGCATGAAATATTTCTCTTTCTTTGAACTGAGGATGAGAGTGAGAGTTATGTAGAGATTTTTTATTAATATTCCAGAGATCAAATATAGTCATATAATGATTATTTATTTTGTATTTTTTCCTTTTCTCTATTACTCTATAGAAAATATCAACAAGAAACAAGATTCTTTATATTATTTATTTACCATTTTTTGAAACATGACTGAGTACCTATCATCCCCTTTCCTTGGAAGCGTTCTTGCAAATATTATTATCGCTGCTGTTTTAGTGATTCTTATGTTACTCCTGAGGAATATACGAGAACAACTTATTCAAAAATTAGAAATATTCACCGCACTCAGCGTGGGAGTTCTTCTTTCACTGATATTTCTTGGATTTATTCCAAAAATTTCTCAAAATATAGAATGATCGACTATGTGAGTCGCTATACTCTGAGGAGTATTATTCTTTTATCTTCTCGAAACTGTTCTTCATTTCCATCATTGTCATGATTTGGACCACAGAGGATATAACTGTTGCCAGAGTAAACAAGAAGAACATTCTCATGGGACACTGATGATGCTAGGAACATTGCTTCACAATCTCTTTCATGGAGTCGTACTCTACTCTGCTTTTGCGATATCAGTAGAATTTGGAGTGGGACTTACTATTGCTATATTGCTCCATTCGATCCCTCAGAATCTTGCCAACTTCATTATGAATCATAGAAAATTCCAGAGCATTATCCTTGCTGCTATGGGAGGAATACTCGGGGCTTTGCTTTGCTATCCATTTGGAGATTTTATTCTTGCCCATAAATTTATTATTCTTGGTATTACTGCTGGAGGATTACTCTACCTGGCTCTTACCGATATCCTTCCTCATATGGATGACAAAGGAAAAAAGTTTGGGAAATTCCAATACTTTGCTCTCGTGATTGCGGGAATCCTTCTAGTACAAAGCTTTGATCATATTTCAGAATCTCTTATGGGAGACCATCATCACGATGATCATCAAGTCTCACACGGAGATGAACATCATAATGTATAATACTTAGATATATGCTATCAAAAAACCCTCAAGTATATACTTGAGGGTTTTTATCTCCGGGTATCGTTTGCGACAAATGGCTACTAGATAGAGGAGATGATTTTGTAAAAAATAGAGCGATTTGAAAGGATCTTGTACGGTTGTCCTCCGCTTAGAGATCATGACGATCAAGTTAATAAATCAACCTGGCCAATCACCCCGTTCTCCGAAAGGTGTTTAATGCCCCTCAAAGATATTCTTTGTCTTACTAAAACAAACAACAATTCGAAATATTTTTTGCGAACACCTTGTTTCTCTTTAAGTGTTCATATTATTCTATCAATTAGATTGAGATTGTGCAAATATTGTATATTGCTTGTGTGTTTTTATATTTTATAATATATATTCTGTACAAATATCTCACGGCATATATTCTTGATTCCATTATTCAATATAGATATACTATACAAAGATAGAAAACACACTTTTTGCTTTTCAACTTTATAAACTTTCAACTTACTCTTATGTTTAAACGCGTATTTCTTTTTCTTCTTACAAATATAGCTGTTATAGCTGTAGTCTCGATCGTATTGAGTGTATTTGATGTGAGCCCCTATCTCACAGGTACCGGACTCAATTATCAATCACTTCTTATATTTGCTGCTGCATTTGGGATGATTGGGTCTGGGTTTTCTCTTCTGATATCCAAATGGATGGCAAAAAGAGCCTACAATATTCAGATTATTACTCAGGCAAGCAATGATCGTGAAATATTTTTGATACAAACAGTACAAAGACTAGCAACACAAGCAGGGATCGGTATGCCAGAGGTTGGTATATATCAAAGCCCTGAAGCCAACGCTTTTGCCACTGGTGCATTCAAAAACTCTGCGCTGGTAGCGGTATCATCTGGACTTATGGATCAGCTTGATCGTGATGAGCTCGAAGGAGTTCTTGCTCATGAGGTAGCACATATTGCTAATGGAGATATGGTAACCATGGCTCTGGTACAAGGAGTGGTAAATACATTCGTTATATTCTTTGCTCGTATTGCAGCCTTTGCTGTTGTACAATTCTTAAACAGAAATAATGACAATGAATCAGCAGTAGGAGGTCTTGTATACTATGTTGTATCATTTGTATTTGAAATCCTCTTTGGAATCCTCGCTTCGATTGCCGTAATGTGGTTCTCTAGACACCGTGAGTTTCATGCAGATGCAGGATCTGCAAAATATAGCAGCCGAAGCAATATGATCAAAGCTTTAAAAGCACTCAAAAGACTTTCAGATAGGCCACAAGATCCTCGAGGAAAAGAATTCGCTACTATGAAGATATCAGACAAATCCGCTATGATGTCACTCTTCTCGACACATCCAAGCTTGGACGATCGTATCGAAGCATTAGAAAAAGCACAGTATTAATTACTGTGCTTTTTTATTATTTCTTTCTGAGAAACAGTTCATAATAGAGCGAGGGTATCACAAGTAGCGTCATCGCACTACCAAAGAATAGGCCAAATACCACTGTATAAGAAAGTCCTGCCCAGAATGCATCCTGAAATGCCAAAGGAAGCACCCCAAAAATAGTCGTAACTGTCGTAAGGATAACAGGCTCAAGTCGAGATTTACCTGCTTCCCCTACTGCCATGATCCCATCCATACCTCGTTTGAGATTTTTATTGATAGTATCTATCAAAATAATGGCGTCATTCACTACAATCCCCATAAGAGAGATGAATCCAATAGCAAAAGGCATAGAATACGGATTTCCTGTCAGAAACAGACCGATATTCACCCCCAACATTGCTAGAATAACAGAATAGAGAATGATAGCTGGTTGGCTATATGAGTTAAATTGAAGTACTAAAATAGTAAAGATTAATATTATCGCTACAAAAAATGAGGTCACCGTAGAAACAATAAGATCACTATTTTCAGCATTTTCCCCAGCTTTTAAATAAGAAATTCCTTCTGGAAAATCGTAATTATCAGCATACAATAATATCTTATCAAATATTTCACCTGTAAGTGTCACATCTTTCACATCAGAACCAACCTTGATAGAGATATTTCACTCATTACGAAGTATCTGATTCACAGCTGGGACAAAATCATATGATGCTATTTCCCCGAGTCGCACATTTACTCATGATGGAGTAGTAATTATAAGATCCAATACCTGATCAGGAGTAATAGTATCCTGATAATCACTGTACTCAAGCACAATATCATAATCATCTATATCACCTCGTATAGTTCCTGCTTTTACTCATGAAGTTGCTGCATATACCTGACGATACACATCAGAAGGTGTGAGACCAAAACTGTAGAGTGTATCTTGGTCAAAAGTAAAATTAAACTCCCCTGGTGTAGGCTTGGCACTCATTGTAACATTTTTGGTACCCGTTGTTTCTATAACAAAATTTTCAAAATCTTGCGCAACAGTCAGGAGCTGATCAAAGTACAATGATGATGAAGAAATAAGTTCTATCGCAATCGGCTTGGATCCGGGAGGCCCGCTTTTAATTTCTTCTACCGATAACATATATCCTTTCTTACGAAGGTAGTTTAATTCTTTTGTAATGTATTGAGATATCTGACTGCTCGTTCGCTCTCGAAGATCAGGATCCACAAGTTCTAACGAACCTGTTATTTTACTTCCCCCTACACTGAGGTAATATAATTCCATCTCAGGAACCTGTTCGATCACAGATTCTATATGATCTATTTCTCGACTCAATACCGATTCATCACTTCCATTTCTATTTTGCACAGTAAGCGTCATGAATTCAGCATCCTGAGCAGGAAACAGAGTGAAACCAATCTTTGGACTAATAAATATAAAAGAAAGTATCAAAAGCACTACGGGAACAAACACCGATAGTAATCTACGAGTACGGGAAGCGATAAAAGCTTCAAGAAAATTTTCATAGAGATTCCCAATCATACCAAGGTATTTTTCCCGAACATCTGTATGGTTTTCATCTTTTTTCTCTTTCCCTATTCGTTGTTGATCCAGGATATTTCTATCTTCATCAGAGAGATATTTTTCCTCTATCGGATCAGATACATATGTACCTCCTCGTTTTTGTAAACGAGAAAAGAGTGTAGGATTGATAGTCAAAGAAATAAACAATGCAGCAAGCAGTGTGGAGAATATCGTAATAGGAATATAGGCAAGAAATTTCCCCATAACTCCTGGGAGACTGAGAAGTGGCAAGAACGCAGCAAGAGTTGTTGCTGTACCAGAAATCAATGGAGCAGAAAATTCTCGAACTGCAAGAAGCACTGCTGTCTGAGGATCATACCCAAGTTTAAACTTTGCATAAGATCCTTCTATAATAACTACAGTCGTATCAATAGCTATCCCTAAACTAATAACCAGTGAAAAATTCGTAAGAAAATTCATCGAAAGCCCCATCTGATTGAGGACAAAAAATGTTACTAGAAAAGCAAGAGGTAAAGAAAATAGAGCAATAGTTGCCTGACGAAGACCAATAAATAGAAATACAATGAGGAATACAAAAGCGAATGTCATCAGGGCGTTTTGAGCAAGCTCGCTATAGTCCTTCTGAATTAACTCTGACATATCCATGGCATATTGATGAGAGAGTCATTGAAACTCATAGCGTTCGAATATCTCAGAGACAGAAGTTTTCACATCATTAGCTATCGAAAACACATTCTGACCAGATTGTTTGTTAACTACTAATCGGATGTAATTCTGTCCCGAAAAATCATAGCCACCTAGACGGTATACCGTGTCACCCTCATAGCTTTTTTGTATGGTAGCTATATCACCCAGATGAATAATATTTCCTTCTTTTTGGATAATAGGAATAGCCGCTATATCATCAAATGAAAGAAACTCTGATGAAAATCGATAATCATAGTTAAGATCCCCAAGAGTATAGCTCCCAATCGATTGATTTTTATTAAAAGCATTTACACGAGAAGCAACAGTATCAAGAGAAAGACCAAGAGCATCGAGTGTATCTTTTTGAATACGTACTGAGACCTCATAGTTATTTCCCCCTATAATATCTACTGATGATATCCCTGAAATAGATTCTAACTCTGACTGAATTGTTGTAGCTTTTTCTTTGAGTGTATCCACAGAAAAAGCTGTTTGATCACCATACACAAGTAAGTCGAATACTCGAGCTGCTTCTGATGATATTTCACGAACGACTGGGTCTTCTGCTTCACTTGGAAGACGCACGGAATCTACCGCATCTTCAATATCTGCAAGGAGCACTCGTTTATCAGCATCTGTATCAAGTGTAATTGTAATAGATGACATCCCATTTCTACTCTGAGAAGTATAAGTATCTATACCATCGATATCATTTATCTCTCGTTCTAATTTTTCTGTAATTAATGTATCTATCTCTTGTGGAGAAACTCCTGTGTTAATAGTAGATACGGAAATAATACCAAATTTGATATCTGGAGAACTTTCCTTGGGAATAGAGATAGCAGAAACCAACCCTATTACAATAATAGAGAACATCATCAGATAAGTAACACGATATCGCATCACCCAAAAAGCGTAAAATCCTGAACGAAGTTTTTCTAAGGCTTTATCTATAGTATGATCCATATAATAATTCTATTTTTGAGGAGTAAGTTTGGTTATTTCCATTCCATCTCTATAACGAGACATATCGGAAGTAATGATTTCAAAATTGGTGTCGAGTGGTGTATACACTTCTACTAGGGAGTTATATGTTTTTCCAAGCTGGAGAGATTTTTTCTCTACGATACCAAAATTATATATATAAACATCTGCGAGAGACGATGATACTGGCATCAGTGTATTGACAGGAAGAAGCACATACTCAGAATTGAGTAGGAGATATACTTTGGCCAGTATACCTACAGTATCAAGGTCTGCATTTTCAAGAGTGATAGTTACTTTATACTGAAGGTTTGTATCTGCTACAGAGCTCAAAGTTGAGACGATCCCTGTTGAAACAGAACCCTGAACATCTACTGTTACTCTATCACCAATGACCAACTGGTCGTATTGTTTCTTTGGAAGCATGATATCTACAGAAACATCCTGTGTGTCTACAATACTCAATAGCTTTTGGGATGGAGACACTGTCTGTCCAATATCTGCTGTGATTTGAAATATTTCTCCAGAAATAGGAGCTTTTACAATAGATTTATTGTAGTTACGAGTTGTTTGTTCGAGTGCTGATCTGGCATCAGACACAGACAATTGTGCAGAATAAATAGCAGAATCATGGTTTGACTGAGCAGTATTTCTAGCTGTTGTAGCATCAGCAAGTGCAAGCTGCAATTGATCTTCTCTTTTTTCTAGATCAATAGAAGATCTCTGATAGTTAATCTGAGCTGTTTTGAGATTGGAAGCTGTATTCACGAATAAGTTATCATGATTGAGCTGAGCAATAGCAACTTGTTTGGCTAATGTATCCTGACTGGATTGATATAAAGACAAAAAGGAATCTACTGAAGTATCAAAAGATAAAAACTGAGAGTGCAAAGATAAAAACTGTGATCGATACGAAATCTGTTGTTGTTTCTGACTTGAAAGAAATGATTCTGTCACCGAAGAAGATACAACTGTTTTTCTTAAAAGTGATTCTAATGTATCAATATAATTTTCTGCTGTATTAAAATATGTTTCTAGCTGATCAAGTTTAGATTGCATTTCTTGGTCAGAAAGACCTTCTTTAAATTCAACAGAAGAGAGAGAAATCAACGAATCCTCTGTCTGAGTAAAAAGAGAACGAAGCTGCTGACGATACGATGTATCCAGAGAGGCATAGCTATCTATATTGCTCGAACTAATATTATTACGAAAATCAAACCAGAGATCTGTAGTATCCAATAACTGTGAAATAAGATTTTCTAATGAATTATGTAACACAAGGAATTGTCAGCGATACCCTTGCTTGGTCTGATCATCTGACAAAAGTTTGTTGTTATAATCCATCTTGAGCTTATCAAGATTAGCCTGAGATGAGATAATAGATATCTGAGCACGACTCCCCAGCTGATCTGGGTCTGCATGAAAGAGAGTATCCGATAATATCTCTTGTGCATATGGTTTATCTTGTATAAAAGTATCCCATTCAATCTGTGATCTTTGTAGGGAAGATATAGCAGAAGATAACTGTTGATTTTGAGAATTCGTTATAGAGTCTAAATTTAATTGTGCTTTTTCTACTGATCTTTGAGATTGATTTAAAGCAATATCTATATTAGAGTTTTCTAAACCTAAACGAAAAAGAGGATCTCCAATCTCAACCATATCACCGTCTTGTACCAATATTTCTTGTATTTCTCCTGATAATTCTGGAGAGACTGACACATTCTTCTGAGAATATATACGTCCTATTTTTTCTAAAGTATAAGCTGATGTAAGCTGTGAAACAGGAAGTGTAGATACCATAATAGAAGACTGAGTTTTTCCAGACTCTGTGTTTTCTTTTGAAATTTGTGTATCGGTATCTTTTGTAAAGTACCACCCACCTCATACAAGGGAAATGATAATAATAGTAGATAAAATCTTTGTATTCATAATAGTGATTACAGTTGAGTTGCTAAAAATAATAAAATCTTCTGAGTATTATATCATATAGTACGATATAATTATATATTTTCTTTCAAAAAAATGCCGAAAAGAAAAAAGACACGATCAGTCGCATCTTTTTTCTGGAAGAAACTTACCCACGACGACGACGAGTTGTCTTGTCCTCACGTTTACTCATATCAAGAGTATAGAGAGCACGATCGACACGAACAAATTGTGGATTTTTTTGAAGATTCAAAGAAATTGTTGCTTCTTGTACATTACGCATAGAAAGAACACCTTCTACAATTTCACGTTTTGTCAGTGGACGAGCATGATCACGAAGAAGTTGTTCGATCACATCTGCTACTGTTCCTTCGCTATACCCCCACTCTGCAAGAGCATATTTTCCACGACCAATAAGTACAAAACGATCATTACGAATCAGTTCATTATGAACCGCTTGTACCGTAACCATTTTGCTATCGAATTTACGATCAAGGATTTGGTTCGAAATTTCTGTAAAATGAAGAGGTTCTCCAGAGTCACGAAGAACAATATATGCTTTATCGCGAAGATTCTTAGGACAAATATGTCTCCATGTAGCAAGACCATAACCTTCTTCTGTTTTTACAATTCCTTGATGAATCTCAAGACATCCACGAACAAACATAGCTGGCTTGAGAGAATGTTTTTTTGCAAGGACTTTTTGAGTATCAGAAATAAGAGAAGATTCTTCTACTACATCTGTTTTTCCAGAAAGAACAGTGAATAGAGCTGAATGCACTTTGTTTACGTCTTCTTTTGAAATAGTAGAAAAACGATAGTATGCTTTTGTTTTATCTGAACGTGTTTGGTATTTCACATTTTTCATAACAGCGAGAGCCAAACGCATAAGATTCATATCGAGATCTGATTGTTCTTTACTCAGGTTGTTTACGAGTTCAGAAACAATAAGATCTTCTCTCATGATACCTCCATGTTCTTGAAGGATTTCTTCTGCAAGACTAATAATAGACTGAAGCCCATTATTGGACATTGTACGATTCAATTTTGAAAGAGCAAGAGCTTCAATCTGACGAATACGTTCACGAGTAACACTAAAGCTTTGACCGATTGATTCTAGAGTTTCACGAGTATTATTTTCTAGTGAAAAACGACGAACAAGTATCTCTTTTTCTTTCGGACTCAGAAGCATAAAAAGATTACTCAAAAGAGAAGAAGAATCAACTGATTCTACAGTTGTATTATTGGTAGTATTCATAAATAGGTATAAATTAGTAGTGTGTATATTTATGTTCAAAGATTAGCATGGCGAATTCAAAGTGTCAATGGAATAACACCACTTTTTTACAGATACTAAAAAAGATGTAAACAAGATAAGATGCGAAAATATGTATACAAAAAAAGACTCGATTATTCGAGTCCTTCTATTTTTGCCCCCCCTGAAAACCGAAGAGAATGTGGTTTGACAATTTCTACCTGGTTGCTAGTGTCATAGTTTGGCATATATCCTGATGATATTTGACGATTTGTTATATCTTGATATCTTTTTTTGTGATTGTTGCCAAGGTCATCCATACGTACCACAGGAAGTGGATGGTTTGGAATATACTCTGGGTCTTGCATGCGATCTTTGAGCCCATTGAGTTCTTTGATTGTTTGTGGACCTATATAAGAGATCCCTCGTTTTGGATCAAATTCTTCAAAACCTTTGATATGTTGAAGTTTGATAATAGCTTTTTCTGTTTCGTATCCAATATTACCTGTTGGGAACACAGGTAACAATCCTCTTTCATACAATATACGTTGCACAATCCATTTTTGATCTGGGTCACTCAGATTATTAATCTCTTGGATATCAGGAAGATTGGGGTAGTATTTTGCAAAATCACTTGTAGTAAGAGAGGAAGAATTTATTTTTTCTGTTTTCTTTACATTCCAAGTCTTCGTCGTAATGATCTTGATATGAGAATATTCATCACAGGCAAAATTTGGCTGGGAACACTCGAGAGGAGGATCAATATTATAATCATCAAAATCGATATAGGTGTTTTCTCGAGTGATACGTGTATCCATATCTATCTCGTACACCTTTGTTTTAGTAATAGTATCAACAATATCTGCAATCGCAGAAGCTTGAGAAAAACCAGCTCCAACCAGACATCCTATTGCAATACCAATGTAAAAACGTTTCATAAAATTTATATTTAACTTTTAATTATCTTTAGTATAATATAGATACAAATATATATGCAATTATTTTTCCTTTATCTCTATGCAAAAACTCACTATCGTTGCCCTTCTATTTGTCTCTACTCTCTGTATGATGATACTCGGGTATATTATCAATAATCTCGATATCAAAACGACCATGGAAAAAAGCTTTCCAAATACAGAAATAGAAAAAACAGAACCAAAAACAACTATTTCTCACACAAAACCAGAGGAAGAAAATATAGAGGAAGTAGGAATAGTAGAAATAGATACAGAAGAAACTGTAACGAATACTACAAATATTGGAAGCGCCACAAGTGCAACAGGATCGAGTGCAACAGGAACTCATCTCACAGAGTCTGGATCTATAGTAGATATTGATACAAGTGCTACTGGTGAAATACTTACTCCCCCATCAATCGATCAAGAAGAAGTAAAAGAGGAAGAGGAAGTAGTATCAACAGCCACTATTGAAGCAGAGAAAGTTGCTCTCAATACCTATCTAAAAAATAAAGACTACAAACAGGCCGCATTTACATATGACAAATTATTGCAAATAGATCCTCACAATATAGATCTTCATAGAGAAGGTACGAAAAATTATATACTCAAGATCAAAGACTATCCAAAAGCTCTGGAATACACTAAAACTTTTGTAGACAATAATACGAGATCAGCTATTGCAAACAACGCATATGGTTGGGCTCTCATCAAAAACAATCAGCTGGATATAGCGAAAGAAGTCCTTCTTGTAGCAAGAGAACTGAATAATCAAATACCCGAAATATTCCTGAATCTAGGAGATATCGAGAGAACGGAATGAAACACACACGAAGCTATCAAATACTATCAAGAAGCTATTGTAATCGATGGAGAAGATGGTCTTATCGGAGGATACGCTAAGATTTCTCTGGATGGACTTACACAAGAATAGATAATATATACCTTTGATATCTATTATCTCAAATCTATTATCTCAAATCTATTATCTCAATCATGTCTTTACATGCTCGCCAAATAGAGGTTCTCAAAGCTGTTATACTACAGTATAGAGAAAATGGGATCCCAGTAGGATCTAAATGTTTAGATTTTGATGTTTCGAGTGCGACTATCCGAAATGACATGTCTCGTCTCGAACAAGAAGGTCTGATCGTAAAACCACATACATCAGCTGGACGAGTACCAACACTGGAAGGGTATCGTCTATTCGTAAATAACTTTGTGGAAGAAGGAATGCTCGTTGTGAGAAGTGGAGAAGAAGAAATCCTCCTCGATGAGGATAATATCTACCAAGCAATTTCTAGTATTTCCCAAAAAAGTAATTCGATTGCTTTTGCTGTACTCGATAACAACACCACCTACTATCTCGGAATATCTCATCTCCTCTCACACTCTGATTTTCGAGAAAACCTAGAAAACACTTCTGAGCTCATATCTCTATTAGAAACTAAGCATGTATTTGCTAAGATGATCAATGAGATAGAAATACAACCTGGACAGATCCGTATATTTGTAGGTCTGGAAAAAGTTCTTCCGGTTCATATAAATTGTTCTATGATGGCGGTACAATTCTCTACTCAGAATATTTCTGGAGTCATTGGAGTACTTGGTTCGGTCCATATGGATTATTTCCAAATCGCACAAATACTCAAAGAAGAAATAGAAAAGCTTCAAGGAGGAAACACCAGCCCTGTACTTTTGAATCCAGGAGTAGAAAACATTTAATTCTATTATTACGATATATACTCTGTGCTTTATATAGTCCCTACGCCTATCGGTAATCTAGAAGATATTACTTTTCGTGCGATCAATACTCTCAAAAAGGTTGATCGTATTTTGTGTGAAGACACCAGGCACAGTAAACGACTTCTCGATCACTACGAGATCAAGAAACCCCTGACAAGTTTCCATAGCCATTCCAACGAAAAACAGATTGCAAATATTATTGAAAAGCTCAAATCAGGAGAAAATATAGCACTGATCTCTGACGCAGGAACCCCTGGGATCTCCGATCCTGCTTGGGCTTTAGTCAAAGCCCTGCACGAAGAAAAACTGGAGTACACTGCCCTTCCTGGGCCAACAGCATTCGTACCAGCACTCAACCTTTCTGGGTTTCCAACCGACCGGTTTTTCTTCCAGGGGTTCCTACCACTGAAGAAAGGAAGGCAGACCCTTCTCAAAAACTGGAAAGAGAATCTAGGTGATTACACTATTGTTCTATACGAATCGCCTCATCGCATAGAAAAGACCCTTGGACAACTTTCTGATATATTCGAACCAACCAGACAGATAGCTCTGGTTCGTGAACTCACAAAAATACACGAAGAATGTATCAGAGGGTCTCTAGAAGAGATAACAGAAAATAAAAGCAATATCACTCTCAAAGGAGAATTTGTCGTCCTGATTGCCCCTGAGAATTTTGGGTAAGATAGTTTATAGTAAACTATCAACTATAAACTATCAAAAAAACAAGAGGATAACCCTCTTGTTTTTTTGATTACTTCACTTCATCGATTCCTTCTTTTACTGACTCTTTGATAGCAGAGAAAATCTTTGAAAGAATAGAACCTGAACCTTTGGCTGCAGTTTTTGCTCCTTGTACTACGTCTTCTCCATGATCATCGATTACTTTTTTACCAGTATCCATAACTTTTTGAGCTGATTCCTTGATTTTCTTACGGGTAACTTCCCCTGGCTCTGGAGCAAGAGCTACACCGACCGCAGCTCCTACTGCCGAACCAATCAGCAGACCCATAATAAGTTTATTTGATTTCTTTGGTGTGTTTTGCGTATCCATGGTATTTGAATGTTTAGAATGTGACAGAAAAATTCTTACATATTACTAATAATCTTTTTGATTATCAGTGTTGGCAGCGTAACCATCTCTTCGATTTTATCTGAGATGCGATTTCCAAATTGAATAAGACGATGCGCATCTACCAAAGTAGAACGAAGCTCTTTGGCTACCAAAGACCAACGAATAAAAAAGAAACCAAGAGAAATAAGAGCAAAGAACAAACCAAAACCAAACAAGAGGGTAAAGATCTGATCTGAGTGATTGATAATAGCAGATGCCATAAATATACTTGTTTAAAATGTTTTATGTGTAGATCTATTGTATCAGGTATCTTTAAAAGAAACAATTATCCTTTCTTTACAGACAACAATATTTTGTTTTCGCCGATTTCTACCTCAACCTGTGCATCTGAAGTACCTATTGAAGGAATCAGTTCTGTTGCCAGTGTTTCTTGCATGATGTAGTCTTTCCATACACCGAGAACATCTTGTGCTCCAGATATACCTACGACAATACGATCATCGACATTGTAATCTGCTTCTTTACGAAGATCTTGCAGTCCTCGTACAATATCACGAGCATTTCCTTCGAGTTGTAGCTCTGGAGTAATAGTCGTATCGAGAGCGAGTATTGCTCCAGATGAAGCATCTATTTCATACTGATCGTATCCTTCTTTGGTTTCAAACCCTATTTCAAACTCCCCTGCTTCGAGGATAAAATCAAGCACTTGAATACGTCCCTCATCGAGCTGAGTAAAGTTTCCTGATTTTGCTTCAATCAGAATCACTTTCACATCTTTTCCATATTTTGGACCCAATACACGCGCATTTGGTGAAGCGTATTGCGATGCAAATTCTACTTCTTCTTGGATAATAATTGCTTTCACATTGAGTTCTTCTTGAATAAGAGCTTTGGTTTCCTCTGTGAGGTAATAGGGATCTGATTCTCCGATTATCACTTGCTGCAGTGGCTGACGCACACCAATCTTGGCACGTGCACGGGTAGCCAGTCCAAGAGAAACAATATTCCGAACTTTACGTGTCTGATCCAGAAGATCTTGGTCAAACAATGATTGATCAAATTCTGGCCAAGATTGCAGATGTACACTATTCGCTTCTTCAGAAGAGAACTGATCTGTCATCTGTTGAGATATATAATCTGCAATAAATGGAGTAATTGGAGCTGAAAGTTTACAGAACTCTGTAAGAACAAAATACAATGTTGCGTATGCATTTTGTTTATCTTGGTCCGAGTCTGATTTCCAGAAACGACGACGAGATCGACGAACATACCAATTACTGAGAATATCCAAAAACTCTGCAAGAGGTTTCGTAGTTTTTATAAGATCATAGCTATCATACCCGGCTGTTACTTCACGAGTGAGATCCTGAAGCTCTGAGAGAATGTATTTATCTAAAGAAGAATCAAGGTCCTCAATTTTGAATTTTGAATTTTGAATTTTGAATTTGTCTATCTCTGCGTACATTTCAAAAAATTTGTAGGTATTCCAAAGAGGACGAATCACTTTTTTCACTACTTCTTCTACTCCTTTTTCCGAAAAACGAAGGTCGTTTGCTGCGACAGCGGGAGAACTGAGAAGATAGTAACGAACCGCATCTGCACCGTATTTGTGAACTACTTCCATTGGATCTGGGTAGTTTTTCTCTGACTTCGACATCTTGCGACCATCTTCAGCAAGAAGGATCCCATTTACAATCACATTTTCAAACGGAGATTTGTCGAACAGTGCTGTCCCGAGAATCATGAGCGTATAGAACCATCCTCGTGTCTGATCCTGACCTTCTGCGATAAACTGTGCCGGGAACTTCCCTGGCATTTCAGATTCTTGCATACCATCATGGAGTAATGTACCACTCTGAGCATATGGCATAGAACCAGACTCAAACCAACAATCAAATACTTCTGGGATACGAGTAAGCGTATTTCCTTGTTCATCTTTTATCTTAATCTCATCTACAAACTCTTTGTGGAGATCGAGCTGTTGTCCTGTTCGGGTATTGATATACTCTACAGATCCATCAGCGAGTTCTTTTTTCTCTATATCACCAAAATCCTTATTCCCTTGATACAGGTCTTCTATGGAAGAGATACATTGTGTTACTGACCCATCCTCTGATTGCCATACTGGCATAGGGTTCCCCCAATAACGATTACGAGAGATATTCCAATCACGAGCACCTTCGAGCCATTTCCCAAAACGTCCATCACGGATATTTTCTGGTGTCCAATGGGTATTTTGGTTATTTCCTACCATTTTATCTTTGATACGCTCTACATCCACATACCATGCTGGGATAGCACGGTAGATCAGTGGTGCTTTGGTACGATAACAATGCGGGTAGCTATGCTGAATAGTCGACTGATGAAAGAGACTCCCTGATTCTTTGAGATGAGAAATAATATCTTTATCGGCATCTTTTACAAATTGTCCTTTTGCTCCTGGAATAATATCTAGAGTGAACTGACATTTTTCATCAAGTGGTTGTGGTGTAGCAGTGATATTATTCGCCTGACATACACGATAATCATCTTCCCCAAATGCCGGAGCAAGATGAACGATACCCGTACCCGATTCTGTTGTGACAAAGTCGGCAAGTAATACACGAAAAGCATTCTCTGTGTCTTTGAAAAATGGGAAAAGAGGAATATATCGACGATCTTTTGATTCGAACTGCTCATACATTTGTTGACCCGTCATTTCTTTGAATACTTGGTATCCTTCCAGTTGTTTTTTATATTTCTCTTGTGCTGCTTTAGCAAGAATCACAACTTCGTCAGCTTCTCCCCCACGCATCCACACATATTCTACATCTGCGCCAACTGCAAGAGCTAGATTTGATGGGAGTGTCCATGGAGTTGTTGTCCATGCAAGGAGAGATATTTTTGATGGACATCCTCCATCTGACAATTGGCAAGCTGGAATATCAAGTGCAAACTTCACAGTCACCGCTGGGTCTTGAACATCTTTGTATCCTTGGTTTACTTCAAAGTTACTTAGTGGTGTTTCGAGTTTTGGACTGTAAGCAACAATACGCTCTGCCTTATAAACAAAGTTTTTATTCCACAGCTGACCAAAAACAGACCATACTGATTCCATAAAAGACTGATCCAAAGTTTTGTAATCATTTTTCATATCTACCCAACGCCCCATACGCATCACAACATCTTCCCAAACATCAACATATCCACCGATCTGCTGACGACAAAGAGCATTGAACGCAGCAACCCCTTCTTTTCCGTCGACATTCATAGCTTCGATCTCTTTCTTCCCTGAGACACTGTACTCTTTTTCTACCAGAGCTTCGATCGGAACTCCATGACAATCCCAACCAAAACGACGAGGAATATGGTATCCACGCATCGCAAAATGACGAGGAACAGCATCTTTGATGGTCCCAGCTAAGATATGTCCATAATGCGGTTCTCCTGTTGCAAATGGAGGACCATCATAAAAAGTATACTCCCCTTTTGGAGCATCCTGTTCTACTTGTTTTTCAAAAGTATTATCCGAGTTCCAAAAATCTAGAACTTGCGTTTCTATAGAAGGATCAAATGTTTTTTGTTTCGTAAAAGGCATAATAACTTGTATTTAAAAAAGGTATTTGTTAATATAAATATACAAATGGCCTACTGGCCCACTGAGGAACACTCTTGATTTATTTCAAGGGTGTTCCGTTTTTTATATATTTTTTGAAGGGATTAATTGCGAAAATGCATCTAAAACTCAATCAAAACTCTTAAGACTCACTTTCCTAATATAACGATGTAATCGTTTGGTACTTAATAATCGTATCTGAGATAGTATTAAAGAATAATCTGTATCTTGCTCATTTTCTTGAATCCGATATTTTTCTTCAAACCACTCCTGAAGTTTATGCAAATACTCTGACATAGAATCAAACTATAAAATAAAAAATCCCACACAGGATACAATAGTCCTATGTGAGACGCTTTCAGGTACCAGCAATCTCTATACTTAATTTGCAAGAATAACGCTTCTTGTGAGAGCGAAGGATTCTACTTATGAAAGACAAGCCTTCATGTTCTTTCCTTTTCCCTGAGAAATATGATTCTCTTCTAGTTGATAGCTAGTCAAAGGAATATTTGATCTAGATATATTCTATAGAAATAAAAAAAGAATACAAGTAAAAACCTGCATTCTTTTTCCAAGAGATCTATACAATTCCAAATTCTTTTCGGATAGTATCCCAAATATCTTCTGAAATAATTTCTTTTGGAAGAGGCTCTACACCATCTTCGCTACATGAAATAACTTTCCATGAATCATTGATGTCTGCCAGGTAACAAGCTCGTTTGTATGCGAATTTGAGATGATTTTTATCTCCTTCATGCATATCCCTATTCCCTTTTCCTTCTTCTATATATTCACGTTGAGCTTTTTCTTCTATGAGTCTGTAGCTCACTTCCCATGGCATATCGAGAAATAATACGAGATCTGGTTTTGGAAGGTTGAGTTTGTTGTATTCGAGGTCTTCTATCCATGCAATATATTCTTCCAACTCTCCAAGATCATCAATTTTTGATGACTGATGTACGAGATTAGAAGTGACATAACGATCACAGATGACTATTTTCCCCGCTTCGATATCTTCTCTCATCGATTTGGCAGAAAACAAACGATCCGCGGCATAGAGAATTGAACCTTGATATGCAGAAACCTCTTCTGTCGTACCGAGCTTCCCATTGAGGTAGTGTTGTACAAGCTCTGAACCTGGTTGCCCATAGTTTGGAAATGAATATTGAGTAAAAGGAATTCCATAGTCACGAAGAGTCGACACAAGTTTTTTCGTTTGTGTCCCCTTACCAGAACCATCTGTTCCTTCTATGACGATAAGTTTTCCTTTTTTATTTGGCATCAGATGCAGCAGTATTAAGAGATTCTAGATTCTCCAGATATGATGGATCCATATCTTCCATCATTTCATACATCTGTACTCCTTGTTTGATCTCATCACCATATAAAGCATAAGAAATAGCTCCTACTGGAACAATAACTGCCAAGAGAATAACGAGAAGAGACACAATATATCCTCCAATAAATACCCAGATAGCACGAAGTATAGAAAAACTAAACTGATGACGCATCACCATAATCGCATATACTGCTACTGCTACAGAAAGAATAACGGTAACAATATCTATCAGATATGACTGAGCAGAAACTACCAGACCAAGAGGAAGAAATACTACAATGAGAACCAAAAGAAGTAACCATTCTGTATACCCCCATACTCCAAAGAATTTGCGTAGAGGGAATGATGATCCAAGCTCTGCTTTTTTTCCAGAAAATTGATACGCTACCCATCCAAGAAGCATGATAAACACATACCCAAGAAGCAAAGTAATAACAGCAAATCCAAGAATAAAAGCAAATTGCACTCCTATCGAAATCCAAAATGCTGATCCTGTTTCATATCCGAGCATGATTTGATATACCACAGATGCAATACTAAACAGAACATCGATAGCTAAGAATATAAGCCCATTTGTCAGCATATAGCGTCCAAAACTAAATTCTCCTGCTGCAAATTCATCTTTCTGACGAGTAAATAAAGATTTCCAAAGTGACCATTGTTGTTTGAAGATTGAACACATTTTCATAGGATTGTATAGGTTAGAATAAAAAAACTGTATAAATAATATTACCTCAGAGAATACCCTTTCTCTGCACATTTTTCAATGATAGTATTTTGAACCTCTTTGATCTGCTGATCGGTCAGTGTTTCTTTGTCTGACTGAATCATAATACGAAATACCAGAGCTTTTTTCTCTTCTGGAAGAGCTTCTCCACGATAGGTATCTATCAAAGAAACCTCTTGAATCAGATTCTTATGAGCTTTTTGAATTAGTGTCTGTATCGTAGCCGACTCTTCTGAATTATCTACAACAAACGAAAGATCGAGCTGTGTTGCTTGGTATTTTGAAAGAGCTTGGTATTTTGAATACTTTGGAATATATTTTTGAATCAATTCCAAATCAAGCTCTGCAATATACGCCTGCTGTTTGCAGCTGAAATCAAAACTTGATACTTTTGCCGGATGGAGTTGGTAGATACGCGCCAGTTCGAATTTCCCTAAATAGATACCTGCTGATTTTCCTGGATGTGCATAGGGAAGATCCACTCCTGCTACTATTTTGAGCTTTTGTGTATCAAATCCTTGGCTCTCAAAAATATCGAGCATTTGATCACGAAGTGTATAAAACCCTTCTTGTCCTGTGGTCATCAGACCTAATGTGAGCATTTTATATTCATGTGGAGCATTGGTTGTAAGATCCCAAGGCTGACTATCTTTTCCTTTTTGTGAGTATTTTGATACTTCAAAGAAACGAAGAATATCTGATTTTTTAGCATTTTGAGAAAGAGAACGAATCATTCCAAAAGCTCCAGATGTTGCCATAAACTGAAACTCTGATGAAAGCGGTTTCAATATTTCAACTGCGTTGTCTGTAGACACACCAAGATCTGAAAAAAGTGCCTGAGGAATCATACTATAGCTATATGTTTCTTGCCAGTCTTGTGCTACAAGCATATCTGTTAGATTCCACTTCATCTGAAGATATGGACTATGCTGAGCAGGTGTTGATTGTATAGGTGCTGGGATCGCTTCAATACGATCATATCCATAGAGACGTCCGATCTCTTCAATTACATCGTCTACCATAGTAATATCTTTCCACTGTCTCCATGTAGGAACTGTAACTGTATAAGTATCATCATTGTGCTGCACTTCGAACCCAAGACCATCTAAGAAATACACCACTTCACTTGGATCAATCTGAACACCAAGGAGTTTTGTAATACGTGGTGCTGGAACATCAATGATAACCTGCTGCAAAGTATATTGTTTGATATCTACCACATCGCTCGCTTGCTGACACCCTGCTGATACTAAATACTCTGCAAGAACAGCGAGTGCGTGGCTTGCATTTTCTGGATCGAGAGTTTTCTCAAAACGCATAGATGAATCGGTACGAACCGCATGTCTTTGCGCTGACTGTCGCACAGATACCGCATCAAAATTGGCTGATTCTATGACCACTGACGTAGTATTATTGGTCACTGAACTATCCAGACCACCTATTACCCCTGCCAGAGCTAGGATAGAGTTAGCGTCTGCGATTACCAGATCTTTATCTGTCAGAGTATATTCATTCTCATCCAGAGCAAGAAACTTCTCTCCATCTTGAGCAAATCGTACACGAATAGTTCCTTGTATTTTATCTGCATCGAATGCATGCATAGGCTGACCTACTGCTTCCATAGTATAGTTGGTCAGATCTACCAAAGGATGAATCCCACTATGATCGAGAGACTGAAGAATCTGTGTAATAAATGCATCTCCTGTATATTTCTGAATACCATCAAACTGTACAGCCATGTATCTACGACACAGTGTCTCTGGAACATCCACGGACACAGCCAATGTATGAGAAAGACCCGAAGCAAGATCAGATGGAGAAAGCGGTGTATATTCTTTATCAAACAGCAATGAAAACTCTCTTGCAAACTGCTGGTGACCCCAGAGATCAGGACGATTGGTCACGGCTTTATTGTCTATATCGTATACGACATCATCTATTCCAAATACCTCAACGATTGGCTTACCTAACTCAGTACTATCTATTTCCATAATACCTGCAGCACCTTCTCCTACACCCATTTCTTTTTCACTACAGAGCATTCCAAAAGATTCTACTCCACGGATCTTCGCGGCTTTGATTTCAAACTCTGGAGTAAGCTGAGCACCTACAAGCGCCACTGGAACATACATCCCCTCATAGATATTAGGAGCTCCACATACAATCTGAAAGGTCTCATCACCAATAGTTGTTTGCGTTACATTGAGTTTGTCTGCATCGGGATGTTTTTCGAGAGAAAGAATCTTCCCCACAACTACTTTTTCAAGATGAGAGCCTTGTTTTTTATATCCTTCACACTCCGCACTTTTTACGGTAAGAGTATCTACTATTTTTTGATTATCGAGACCAGATAAGTCTACAAATTTTGAAAGAAGTTTATGAGAAAGAAGCATGAATATGAAAATTAATAAAGGAAAGTTAAAAGTATACGCAAATTATAAATGGCTTTCTAGTAAAATGCAAAAAACAAAATTTGTAATTTATGTAATAAATACATATAATAGGCCTGCTTTTTCACACTACTCATTTAACACACCAAATATGGAGAACTCTCTTTTCTTCTATAATCTCGTTGATTCTATTTATCAGTCAGCTATATTCCAAGAAATCAGCCAAGGTTTTATTATATTCATAATATCATTTTGGATAGCTTTGCTTATATGGATGGCCAGAGATATTGTACACCGAACAGATAGTTTATTTTATCAGGTGTTCTGTATTTTACTGGGACTACTTTTTATCCCTGGTTGGATACTCTACCTGATGCTTCGTCCACCGAGAACACTTTCTCAGAGATATGACGAGGAGCTAGAAAGACAAGCATTCCTTGATTCTCTTCAAAGAGAACACGGACAATGTCCAAGCTGTAGCCAAGAAGTAGGTGAAACCTTTCAATACTGCCCACACTGCCAGGCTCAGCTCAAAAATGAATGTAAAAAATGTCATAAACTTATGAATCTTGATTGGACCCTCTGTCCTTTCTGTGGAGATACTCCTCAGAAAAAACATGATCATGATCAAGCAAAAAAACTCTCTGAATCATCTTCAGAAAAATAATAATTTATAATATAAAACCATAAATAACATGTCTAATTTCTTCTCTCCAATGCTATCTGCTGAATACTGGATTTCTCCTCCTGGGATTCACGGTGATTACTATATCATTATTACTGGGCTGTTTCTTGGATACCTTATTGCTGCATTTGGACTCAAACTTTTCAAAGCTTTTACAGAAAACAAACTTGCTCGCAAAGAGATTGGAACAGTGATATCTACTCTTTCTACATGGGGGATCATCGGACTTATCTTCTCGTTCCTTCGTTATGAAAATGTAGCTATTTTCTCTGCTCGTATTTGGCTTATCATTCTTGTGATTACTTCGGTAGTATTTATCATTCGTAGTCGTAACAAATTTAAAAACAACTACCAACGTCGTGTAAAAAATGCTCAGCGTCATACAGCTAAGTAATACAATATATACGCAAAAAACACTTCCAAATTTGGAAGTGTTTTTCTAAACCAAAATATTCGGCTGTGGCATCAGAGTCCAGATCTCATCTGGAGTATTTAGTACTTTACTATCTTCTTGGAAATAAGCAGCCGCAGCGATCATGGCGGCATTATCGGTACTATACAGTGATTTTACTGGTCTATGCAATTCTATATCGAGTACTTGTAGCTGAGACTGCAGGTGTCTGTTTGCAGAGACTCCCCCGACCATATGAATAGAAGAGATTCCGTATTCTTCCTTGGCTTTGGCTACTCGAGATACAATAGCCGATACAATCCATGTTTGTGCTTCACAGGCAAGTTGAGATTTTTTTGATTCTTTTTCCTCATGAGACAAACCATCCCATACTCGTTTGAATGCTGTCTTGAAACCAGAAAAAGAAAAATCATAGTTGCGAAGTTTATCTTGGACTTGTAGTAGAGATGTTTCAGGCTTTTGTAGTAGAGACGTTTCAGCTGAAACGTCTCTACTATTTATTTCTGCTATATACTCATCTGCCAGTTTTGAAACTTCTACTCCGCCTGGATACGGCAGTCACATAATCTTGGCTATTTTATCGAAAGCTTCTCCTGCTGCATCATCACGAGTCATTCCAAGAATCATTCTTTGAGAATGTGACTGAACCAGAACCAGTTCATTGTGTCCTCCCGAAGCAGTCATAACCAAATAGGGAAACTCTGGCTGAAAATCCGTATCGAGGTAGGCGCTATACATATGCCCATGCACATGGTGCACCGGAATCAGTGGTTT
>JAYELJ010000007.1:0-6488 GCA_034717395.1 Patescibacteria group bacterium | reverse complement strand
CGATATCAAACAGAAATAATGACATCCAAATTATAATAATCTACTTGGTAGATCTTTCCATCACTTGCAGTAGTTGCAATTTTTGCAACTACTGATTTTTTATCTAATTCTCCAGACACAAATATATTTTTAATATGGCGGGAGACACCTGACTTATCTATACTAAAAAGATCTGCAACCTGCTGTAAGGTTGCATAGATTGTTTCTGATAACCCATCAGACCGAAGCTCTATAGCTCCCGTCTCACTCTGATATATCAAACTATCGATATGTTGTATTTCTTTTTCTATCATAGTCATACATATCCTACCTCACCTATCCAAAAATCGCAAAAAAAATCCCAGATGCAATCATGCATCCGAGAAAGTGACAAATTGTCGAAGTGAACAAGACGCGCTACGCGCTTGATTAGCCTTTCAGGCAGCGAACCGAAAACCCGTACAACATATCGTACGTATCGCGGAAGACCGTCGAATCACCCGAAAAGAAGTAACGGCTCCAAGCAGAAGTAGACGACTCAGTAGACGACCACAAGCGCGCGTGGTCCCCGCGACCGTAAAACGAACCATTGGTATTCCGGTGCCCTGGAAGAATCTCTTGCTTTTGGATATTCAGATAATCTTGCTCTTGAACCCCCTGTTCTTCATCCGTTGGAATTTGGAGATTATTTTCCTTTGCGTACTCTATAGAAGCATCCCATCCCCAGTAGGTATCTGGTCGCCTATCATCGCCAGGGAACAGTACTGTGATAGTTTCAGATTTTTGTTTCCCTTCTGGATCATTGGTAATATATACCGAACCTTCTGGGACATCACTATCGTTTGTTGGCTCAAATATATACCACTCACCTTTTTCTACTTTTCCCACAGACTCAAGTAAATCTACGGTCATTAGTGGGTATTCAGTTTTGTGGTACTCATTCCACTTTTCTGCCATTTGTTTAGCGAAAGCTAATATCTTTTCCTTATGTTCATTATTATTCTCTGGCTCTTGCTGATTATTTTGTTTATCAGATTGATTCAACAAAGCAATAGCCTGTCTCAACTGATCTTCTGTGTACTCCGCACCATCTATAATTACTTTCATAACTTCTCCTTTATTTTTTCTTTTTATTTTATAGCATTCTAATTATTTTAGATAAATTGTCAAGTGCGTAGCTCTAGATTCTCTTCCTCTATTTCATAGATATCTTATGCAGAAAAGGAATAGACAGCACCATCATCAGGAAATAAAAACCCCAAACACTGGTCCAAAGAATATGGTCCATCATGGAAACCAATAGAAAAGAAAGGAATACCTCTGCCGCAATCAATGGATATTTCTGAGAAAGTGTATAAATACTCAGGGCAAACAAACAAAGAAATAGGAATAATCACAACCAACCAATCTCTACTGCTATCAAAAGAAAAGTATTGTGCACTGGCTGTGCCATCCAAAGAAAGAATTCAGTATAATACGCTGGGATGGATGTAATAAACTGAGAAACACCTACCCCTAGTGGATTATCCAATACCAATTTGAGAGTTGGAAGATAGAGATCAAACCTTTCCCAGAGCGACTGGTATCCGCGCAGGAGAATCCCGCCGAGAAATAGTAACCCAGAAAATGCCGCCCAAAATATCTTATGTTTGGAACGCATGATAAAAAGAAACACAACAAGCACCCAAAATACACGAGAGAATGTCAGAAACAAAAGAAACAAAGAAAGTCCCTGTATCATCTTTCGTAGTGGTTTTTTGATATGACCAAGAACAAGGGAAGAAAGATAGAGAACAAAAGCCAAAAATGCGAGAATATTTGGATGTGGTAACGTTCCATACCCACGGAGAATATCTATTCCATAGACAGAAAAAGATGCAATACTGGTGGATCCGAGAGAGAGCACAGACTCCCCCATCCACTGAGTGAGTCCCAATGAAGCCCCAGTATCTATCTGTCCTCCGGCTATAATAATCTGAACAAAAAGAGAAGCTACTCCAATGGCTGCTATAATGTTTTTTGCACTATGAGAAATCCTTTTCCAAAAATATATAATCGAAACTACCATAGCTATACGCAGACCCAAAAGAGCTATTGCCTGCATATCATCGAGGAAATAACAGACAATCAATAATAACCCTAATATCATCAGTCCACTGACCTTTTCAATAACCGAATAATCATGTACTACATACGGTCTCAATAAAAATAACACCCCAGCTAATAACACCAGTATCACAAGAGGTATTTCAAATAAGTATATTCGTCCCCAAAATGATTGGGAAAGAACCGTATCTGTAATAACCAGATATTTATTCCAAGCAAATAAGAAAAGACAAAGAGCTATCATTCACTCTGCCAATATATGAGAGAGCCGAGAAAACATATTCATACAAGAAGAAGATATTTATAAAAATGCGATTTTCTGCTATAATAGAGGCAATATGAATCAGGCACCGATACCACATAACGAGACCCCTATCATTCTGCACATTCACAGTGCCCGAAAGAGAAAATCTCCTCCCCATTTTTCTATATCACACACATTGAGTGAGATTGGGAAGTTTTTGGGTATATTTGTGAGTATCACACTTCTCAGTTTAGTTATTCTCAATTTCTCTGCGTATAATAATATCTTTCAATACTTTTTTGAAGAACCATCATTAGGAGATTATAATATTCCCGTTCCTCAGATAGAACCCCTCTATTCTGAAATAGAGAAAGAAAATCTTCCTCAGATACTGCCTGATATCATGCCAACGGATGATCGTATATATATCCCCAGAATTGACCGGAATGTGCCACTTGTATGGCCTACGAGTGAATACCTGGAAGATGAAAACTGGCAATGACTCGAAGATCAACTGCAGAAGTATCTACAAGATTGAGTAGCTCATTATCCGCTTACATCTAAACCTGGAGAGAAAGGTTTGAGTGTATACACTGGACATAGTAGCTATTTCCCCTGGGATCCAGGAAAATACAAAGATGTCTTTGCTCTCCTCGAACAGGTGATTCCTGGTGATACTATCGAAGTATACTATCAGGGCGAAAAGTTCATCTATGAAATTTTTGATACCAGTACAGTCAAACCCGAGCAGGTTGATATACTTCAGAAAGAAACAGAAGATGAAGAACTGACTCTCATCACTTGTACTCCGGTTGGGACTGCTATCAACAGATTTATTGTAGAAGCCAGAAGAGTTGAGTAATCAAATACAAATTAATACTTCTTAAACGCTATATTTCCTTCTATCCATGTTTTCAATTCTTCTATCCCTTCACCGGTAACAGCTGAAACAAAATGTGGATTGAGACTCGAATATTTTTGTTCGAGCTCTTTTTTATGTTCTGGATCTATACGGTCAATTTTATTGAAAATGTATATCATTTTTTTCTCATCGTAGGCACCAATATCTTTGAGTATCTGATTGACTACTGCCATTTTGGTATCGATTTCTGGATCACCAGCATCGAGAGTATGAAATAGGTATTCAGATTCTATCGAGTCTTCTAGGGTAGATTTGAATGCCTGAACCAAACGAGGAGGAAGGTCACGAATAAATCCAATAGTATCTGACAGCAACAGCTCCTGACTCTGGTAAGAACCATCTTCTCCATATTTTTGTAAGAAAAGTTTTCCAACAGATGTAGAGAGTGTTGCAAAAAGTTTGTCTGCCTCGTAGGTTCCTTTTCTCGTCATTGCGTTGAGCAGTGTTGATTTCCCTGCATTGGTATACCCAACTATTCCTATTGTGAGAAACCCATGACGTTTACGATTTTTACGATGTAATTCTCGCGTGTTTGCATATTTTTCGAGTTGTCTTTTTACTTTCGACTTTTCCTGAGAGATATGTCGTTTCATGATCTCGGTATTGGTTTCTCCTTGTCCACGGTTTCCAGTTCCTCCCCCACCCTGGCGACCCAGTTCCTGACTCATATCTCGGATTTTGGCCCCCATATGTTCCATCTCTGCGAGTTTGATCTGAAGTTTTGCTTCTGGGGTTTTGGCATGTTTTTTGAATATTTCTAAGATCAGATCTACACGATCCCAAACATCCACTGATATTTCATTCTCTGCTTGATGTTTTTCTCGAAATACATTTCTGAGATTTTCTCTCTGGATGGGTTTGAGAATATTTCCAAATACTACAATATCCGCATTACTCTGCTCCACTTCCATACGCAGCTCTGCGAGTTTTCCCGAACCAAAATAGGTCTTTTGATCGACATTATCTTTCTTTTGAATAACTTGAACAACCGTATAGCCATCATAGGTCTCTATCAGTCTTTTGAGCTCATCCAGATGATAATTACAAGTGTCTTCTTTCGTGCCTTTTGGTACGATATCCGCCAATACAACTCTACGTTTTTGCATAATTTGTTTAATTACTTAAATAATATTTACCAGTCATTTTTATCTACACCAAGACTCCAATCATACGGATTATTTTGAATATATTGTCGTGTCTGATTCAATTCATTTTCATCTCGAATAATACGATCATGGTAATTTGGTTGCCATTGAAAATATGTATCTATTTGATTATGAATCAGATATGTACATTTTCATTTTAAATAGCTAACAATTTCGCCCAAATTTCATTTTCCCATTGGATTTTTATTTCATGTAATTCATCATTTTTGTTTATTTCATCCACGTAGAGACGCGATTAATCGCGTCTCTACCGATGGGTGCGGTTCAATAACCACAATCATATGAACATGATTTGGCATAACAACATATTCATCGATCAACACATTATCACGGAATTGGGATATGTTTTGTATTTCATTTTCAACAATCATACCAATATCATTCAACACCATTTTCTCATCAATCACATTTCCAAATATTTCTTCTCTACCTTTCACTACTATCGTAACATAATACCATCCATCGGTATAATCATGATTACCATATCGTGAGGACTCAATCCGATATTGTCATTGAAAACGTTCTCACATGAAATAATATTACCTAAACATATATAAAATCGCAAAGCATCTGAATAAAAATTTATCCCTATTTTTTCTCTTCCATCATCACCTTCGCAATTTTGATCTCAAAATAAGATATATCCATAGACCCTTTCTCTTCTAATTTTTCTTTGACTGGTCTGAGCTTATCTATTTCTCCAGAAAAATACGTTTGAACGACCTCCTGGATCTGATTGACATGATCCATATTGACGAGTGGTTGTATCTCTTCGAGTGTTAATAATTTCGATTCATAGGCATCTACAATATGTCACTCAATAGTAATAATAGCAACACCTCTTGTATCAGCTACTTGTTCAATATTTTTACATTCTTTAAATAAATCTACTGTTACGGACACTGTACTCCCCTTCGATGCTTTTGGTTTCTTCACAGTTTTTTTGTTATATTTCCCCTCATTGGTACTTTGCATTTTGATATGTAATAGACCTTGGATCTCTTTTGATCACTCTTTGAGAAGGTCTTCTGATCTGATCGCTTGTTTTCCTTTTCTTGTAAGACCTAGTAGCGGGTACTGACCTTGAGATTTTTCTGTATACCCCGCCATCAAGAGTGATTCGAGTATCCCGTTGATCAGATCCATACTATAGTCCTGAAGAGCTCCATACTGTGGACTCTCATCGAGTCTCCATCCGGAAAGCTTCTGATCTTTGCTTCCTGAGAGGGCTTTTGCTATGACTGTAGATCCATATCGACTATCGTATTTGGATAACAGCTCCAGTACGATAGCAAATACACTGAGTGGTACCAGGTCGACCATGTCACCTGAAGCATATTTATTTTTATCGAGACAAAAATCACACATACCACAGTTTTCTGGAAGAGTTTGAAGGTCTTCATCATCCCCAAAATATTCTAGGATAAATCGTTTGCGACAAGAGGGATAGAACAGAAGTTTTTTGATCTGTTCGAGTTTGAAATAACTCTCTTCTTCCAATAATTTTTGATGATCCCATTCTATAGAAAGTGACACGTGCGATTGTCTAGGAGCTTGCAAAGTAAGCCCCCTTCCTCTAAAATCTGTTTCTTCTTGGTCATCGACTCCTTTTTTCAAGATACTATATTTTTCCAAAACTTTTAGAATACTCCCCACCTTCATATCATTTTCTACTCCTGATTCGATTGCAATATCTGCATAGGTTTTGAGAATAGTTTTCCCCTGACCTTCCCCATACTGCTCACCAGCATATAGATAATCATACACAGCAAGTATCTCTTTCTTGGTTGGATAACTGTTTTCTATAAAAAATTCTTGGACTTTGGTATCCCCATAGCTGGCAATAGCTACAGCATAGCTCATCTTTCCATCGCGCCCCGCACGACCAATCTCTTGGTAATAATTTTCTATACTTCCTGGGAGGTTATAATGCACCACAAAACGAATATCTTTTTTATCTATCCCCATACCAAAAGCATTCGTTGCTACTATTACTTTGTACTCATCATTCATAAATTTATTTTGCTCTTCTTCTCGTCTGTCTGCAGACATGGCTCCGGTATACTTCCCT
>JAYELJ010000006.1:0-6702 GCA_034717395.1 Patescibacteria group bacterium | reverse complement strand
GGCTTTTTTCTTTCTTGTTTTTTTAATGACTCTTTTTTATACTAGGGGCACAAATAAATGTATTGTCATCTCGACCAACGTGGAGAGATCTTTTGCCAGAGCAAACTCTACGAGTTCGACTTCACTTCGTTACGCTCAAGATGACAGAGAACCTTTTTATATCAACAATATATATATATATATGTACAACTCAACTATACAGCAAGCAAGACAGAACTATGAAAATGGGACTTGGGATCCAAAGACGGTAGCAGAGGATTTTATGACTCGTATCCAGGAAGTAGAACCAAAAATTGGATCATATATTTCTTTGCAAATGGATACAGCTGTGTCTCAGGCAGAAGATATTGATACAACTAGATCACCAATTGCTGGGTCTTTTGTATCTATCAAAGATCTGATTTGTACAAAGGATACAGAAACAACGGCTGCATCAAAAATGCTTCGTGATTTTATTCCGTTTTATGACGCAACAGTAGTAGAAAAACTCAAAGAAGCAGGAGTGATCTCTCTGGGGAAAACCAATCTTGATGAGTTTGCTATGGGAGGTTCGTGTGAAAATTCGGCTCTCCAAAAAACTCGTAACCCTTGGAACACAAACTGTGTTCCTGGTGGGTCTTCTGGTGGGTCTGCAGCTTCTGTAGCAGCAGGGGAGTGTCATTTTTCTCTTGGTACAGATACTGGTGGTTCTGTTCGTCAGCCAGCTTCATTCTGTGGAATTGTCGGGTTCAAACCAAGCTATGGACGTGTGTCTCGATATGGAGTGATCCCAATGGCCAACTCTCTGGACCAGGTAGGGATCTGTGCAAAAACATCATATGATACTGCGTTGGTTTTGCAGCAGATTGCCGGATACGATGATAAAGACTCGACATCTATGAATATTGCGGTACCACACTACTCAGAAGAATTACAAAAAGGGGTGTCTGGGCTCAAGGTAGGGGTTCCAGAAGAGTTTTTTGCAGAAGGTCTAGATCCTGGGGTGCGTGAAAAAGTAGAAGCAGCTATCGAAGATATGAAAAGCTTGGGGATGGAAGTAAAACCAGTGAATCTGAAACTTACGAAATACGCTTTGCCTGCATATTATATTATTATGGCAGCAGAAGCTTCGACGAACCTTTCTCGTTATGATGGAATCCGATTTGGAGAAACAGCTGCAGATCCAAAAGATCTAGAAGATCTGTATCAATCAACTCGTGGAGAAAACTTTGGAGACGAAGTAAAACGTCGTATCATGCTTGGGTCATTTGCTCTTTCTTCTGGGTTTTACGATGCATATTATGCAAAAGCACAAAAAGTGCGTACTCTTATCAAACAAGAGTTTGAAGAAGTATTCAAAGAAGTTGATGTGATTATTGGTCCAACTGCTCCAACAGTGGCGTATGAATTTGGCGCGAAAAAAGATCCTCTTTCTATGTATCTCGGGGATACCTATACTATTCCAGTGAATCTAGCAGGTCTTCCTGCGGTATCGACACCTTGTGGATTTGTAGATGGTATGCCAGTTGGTCTTCAAATTATTGGTCAAAGCTTTCAGGATGATATAGTGCTTCGTGTGTCTCATGCATACGAAATGCTGTCAGATTTTGTCGAGCTTCGTGCAGAAATTTCTCCAATACAAGCCTAGGGAAATACTGTATTTATCGTTTGTCGCAAGATGTTTTCCTTGGAATTCTACAATAGATTTCGTATACTATTAGTGAATTACTCTGTATTTTTATAAATATATATTTGTGCTCACACTTTCATCAGGATCTCTCTACAAATTCGGTCTCAATCGTATCTTTCATTTTGCCAAGAAACTCTCATTCGAAGGAGTAGAAATAATGGTAAATGATATCGCAGATACACGGAATGTTTCATATATGAGAGATCTTTCTCGTCAGTATGATCTTCCTATTACAGCGTTATGTCTCCCAAAAGGAGCCAATCGTGCTATTTTTGAAAAGGTTCTCAAAATGGCAGAAGAACTGAATGTTCCTACATTGGTGATTCGTTCTCCAGAATGGTCAAATCTTTCATACTGGCAATGGCTTCGTAGCGAACTGCCAAAACTCCAAAGTCTTACTCGTGTAAAACTTTGTTTAGAGAATTCACCAATGGGGAATTCTGTATTCGTGCCAAGCTATGCTTTTGGAAATATCAATGATTTTCGTCGTTTCAAATATATGACACTCGATACATCACATCTCTTTACTCGTAATTTAGATTTGATGCGTGTCTATAGTATGCTCAAAAACAACATCGCTCATATTCATTTTGCTGATGTTCGTAAGAATAAAGAACATATTATGCCAGGAGAAGGGGTTCTTCCATTAGAATCATTCCTTACTCGTTTGCACAAAGATAACTACAAAGGTCAGATCTGTGTGAAGCTCGATTTCCGTGAACTCGGGTATGACGAAGAAATAATAGAAGAGAAACTCAAAACGGTACGAGATTTCTATGAAACCTACTTCCTAGGTATTAAATAAATACTTTGTCTATACTCAATATAGAAAAACCGATCACCAAGAAAAAAAGAATATCTTCTCAGAATAAGATATTCTCTTTTTCGTATAAGAAATATCTTCCAGTATTTTCTATGCTGACAGTACTTTCATTGATTATATTTTCGTTTATATTCTGGATACTTTCACAGAGACAAGAAAGCATTATAGATCAATATGAACAAGCAAATACTATAGCAAACGAACAAAACACCACTATCGAATATATCGCGAGTGACTATCAAAAAGAACGAGAAGATTTCATCTCAGTATTTCAAAAAGAACATAACAAAGATATTTTATCACTCTATGATCGTCTCTTTATTATAGAATCAAAAGAACAGAATATTCGCTATATAGATAGTCTCTCTATTTCTGACAATATACTCTCTGTAGCGTATCAGCTCAAAGAAATTGAAAATAATTTCTGGTCGATGATCATGCGTATTGGAGATTATTGGCTCGCAGGAACACTCGGAGAAAGTCGATTTGATTCATTTTACAATGATGGATCATACCTTGCAGAGTACTCAGGAGTACCCATTTGGAAGTATATTCAAAGAGATACTATGGATACAGAGCCGGTAGGTATTGTTCAGATATACTCGGGTTCTGTCGTGTTAGATTCTGTAGAAGGTCTGTCTGTTTCTACAGACCGTTACAATATGGAAAAAGGAGCTATCAATATCAGCTGGAATGCAGTAGATGATACTCAGATAGATTTTAAACGATATGTTGTATTCGAGGGAACATCAGAAGATGCCTTGGAGCCAGTGTATACCACTACAGATCTACACTATGGAAAACAGATTTTCATAGATCACCCAGAGTATTTTTATATGGTGTTAGTAGAAGACCAATCGGGTAATTTCTCATATCCTTCAGAAATCGTCCGTGGGTTATTTGAATATGATCAAATACTCGATCCGATAACGAATCTCACTGTCAACAAACAGGGATCATATTGGAATCTCGTATGGGATCCTATACAAAGCAAACAACTGGATAATTATATTATTTATGCTGGTCCAGAATATTCAAATCTTGCTCAGGTAGCAGTAACCAAAGATCCATCATTTCAATATTATTTTCCAGAGGATATTCCTTTATTGTTCCAAGTGAAAGCGCAAGATACATCTGGTGTACTTGGTAAATAATCCCTTTTTATTTTTCTTTTCTCTTTCTAGTGAACGTATCATTCCTTCGTTATATCGGCGTATCAATAGTGATTCTTCTCTTATTGTCTCTTGCTACAACGCAATATAATAAGTATCAGGAACTGCTTGCTGAGACAGAAGTTCTCAAAGAAGAGAGAAACTCTCTTATAGAAAAGAGAGAATATTTAGAAGATATATCATTCACATATAGCTATCCTATTCGTATTTTATTGGATAAGAAGGAACTATACTTGAACCGTATATTTCCAGTATCTTTTTATCAAACAGATATTGTAGTTTCGCTTGAACAAATCATGTCTCCTTTGGATGGGGAATTACATTCACTTGATTTTTATCCAGACTATTTTGATGATTCTCTTTCACCAGATATGACCGTGTCGGTACATCCTGTTACTTTGATAGGGGAGGCATCGCAAGAATCTATCAGAAAGATCATTTCTGAAATTCAATCTTCTCCATTCTCTTCACAGATTTCTCTTGCTCGATTCTTGTCTCTGGATATGGATCATAGAGGAGGAAATATGTATGAGTTTACGCTGGATTTTGAATGTATTACTGAAAATTAGACTAAATATATGCACCTATTATTCACAGATGGCGGATCGCGAGGAAACCCAGGCCCAGCAGGAGCTGGGTTTGTTATTTGTACTCGGGAAGGACAGGTTGTCGAAAAAGGGAATCAGTTTCTCTGGAACATGACAAACAACGAAGCGGAGTACCAAGGTCTGATTATAGGTCTGAGCAAGGCTGTCAATATGGGGATAACAGAGCTTAATGTATACATGGATTCACAGCTCATCGTAAAGCAGATCAAAGGGGAGTACAAGATAAAGAAACCAGAGCTACAAACTCTTGCCTCACAGGTGTTTGCTTTGCTGGGAAATATCGAGACGTATCAGTTCTTTGATATCCGAAGAGAAAAAAATACACTCGCTGATGAGCAGGCAAATATAGCTATGGATAGAGGAAAATAGAAAGAGCCAAGGTAAACACCTCGGCTCTTTTAGATATAAATCTAAGGTTTTACTGTTTCATGAATTGAAAAAGCATTGTAATATCAATAATCGGAATAGGATTGCTATTGATAGTAACGACTCCATTGTATAAAGTCTTGTTATTCTCTATCATTGTATTATATGGTTTAATATCCTCTGTATTTACCTCTAAGTTATTTGAAAGTGAATTTACCAGGAACCCAATAAAAGAATCATCTTTATCTGGATTTTTTAGAATAATAATTTTTGTATTATCTTCAGGACTAGTAGTGCTAGTAAGGGTTGTTCTTATATCAATCACTTCGATAGGTATACCTTCATGTTGAATCATTCCCGCTACTTTTTCATTAGCAAGCGGTACTGGATTCATTTTTTGAGATCCTATTGCCAATTGCACATTTTCTCTTTCAAATGCAAATATATGATTGTTAATATAGATACAGGCAAGGTCAGTTGTTTCTCCCGATTGAGAAGATTGTCTATTTTCTATGTTTATATCAGTAGTATTTACTTTGATTTCTGGAATATCGATATTTTTACCAATATTTCTCAGAACAAGACATAGTACATCATTGATATACTTATTTGCAGGCTCATTTTTATATTCTCTATATCCACTGGAACAGGTTGCTCCAACAGCATAGAGTTTACCATTGTAAACAATTATCCCTGCATATTTTTCTCCATTATTTAGATTTAGACATTTTTGAAACTCGTTTCCAAGGACATCACCAATCTCAAATAATTTTGATTCACTTTCATCTTTTGGTTGAGATATGGATACAACCATATTATTCTTTTTTTCTACAAAAAGAGAAGTAGTTCTTGTGTCATGAGTAATGTCATCCAGCATAGCCTCAAATTCATCAGTGCTATCAAACACAATAGCTATCCCTCCAATAGGGCTATTATCATCTAATGATCTGATAACTGATCCATATATATAACTTCTTTTATTATTATAAAATCGAGATTTGTTAAATTCAGAAACATGATATGCTTGAGAATTTGGAAGTTGAAGTATTTGTTGAACAAAAGAGCTGTCCATATTTTCTCCAACAAATTGAGCTTCTTTTTCATTAGAAACTGCAACAGCCTTCCCTGATTTATCAAAAACAATAAGGTTTGTATATACAGTATACAGTTCGTTGATCCCTTTTAATATAGTAGCCATTTTCTTTTGGGTATTGATATCCCTTGAGTCTTCTCCAAGATATTCTCTAAAGTACTTGGTCAAACTCCACCATCTACAATCATTTGCTCTTTCATAAAGGTTTCTATCCATAATATCAATACCCAAGCTTGATTGGAACTTCACCGATTCAAGGGTAGAAGAAAGGATGACTTGATACAGATCTTTTATCGATCTTTCAAAAAGAGATTCTGTTTCTTTCCCTGTCTTGGATATTTCCCAAAGCAATGCTTTTGCAAGATTGGTTGATCCATTTGTTTCTGAACCCATTTGTATACTTCCATTCCATACAGCGAGTTCTAGTGCATCTTGTATGTGTTGTGCTTGAAGAGGTATTTGTTTTAGATCATCACTTATATCTGTATTAGAAGCAATGAATGATTGAAAGATATTTGGATCAATATTGTACGCATCCGATCTATTATTTTCAAATGCGAGGTGAAGAGGGATCATAGCAACTCCTTTCCAACCAAGACCTTTAAAGTCTTGATATCCATCAGTTTCTTCAATACTTACAAAGTATTTGTTTGATGCATGATGGATAATTCCTGCATCATCTGTGTTTATAGTAGACCCTTTGCTGAGGAGGTTATGGTCATTACTAGATATAACTTTATTATCTTTATCCAGAAGACCTAATATCACACCATCTGTATGAAGTCTTTGGAATATTCCATCCATCTCATCATCAAATTTGAAACATAAACATAGTATTCCAATAGGATTCCCTTGTTCTGATTCTACTTTGTATGCATAAACCAGTGTTTCTTTCTCTTTTGGTTGGATATCAGTATATCCCATATATTCAACATACTCATCTGATGTAGTAAGGGCTTCTTGAATGAAGT
>JAYELJ010000005.1:0-6788 GCA_034717395.1 Patescibacteria group bacterium | reverse complement strand
TTTTTCTATTGAAATTATTAATAGAGATAAAAATCTTTTTATTATTTCTGATACAACTCAAAAATCGATATTATTTAAGAATATCGATTTTTGAGGGAACTCAAGTTTGGGTTTGAAAATTTCAGATGATAAAGAATTATCTCAACAGTTGCTAGAAAAAGCATGATTACCTGTTCCAAAAACAATGTATATTCATAAAGATATAGAAGATACATGACTTCAAATTCCTTTTCCTTTGGTTGTGAAACCAATTTCAGAAGCTCATGGTAATGGGGTTTCTACACATATTATAAATGATATTCAATATAAAGAGGCTTTGCAGAGAGCATATATTTATGAAGATAAAGTTATAGTTCAAGAACAGATCCAAGGTGATGAATTTCGTGTCTTAGTTGTCTGAGGGGAGGTGGTTCTTGCTATACAAAGAATTCCTGCAAGTGTTCTATGAGATGGGAAGTCTTCTATAGAACAACTTATAGAAATAGAAAATACAAATCCACTCAGAGGAGATGGATATAAGAATTTGCTTGTCTATATTGATATTAATGAAGAACTAAAAAGTTTTCTTGCGAAACAAAACAGATGTTTACATGATATACCTGTTCAATGAGAATCTATTCAATTATCAGGACTCTCTAATTTAGGAAAAGGGTGAGTTCCTAAAAATATTACATATTTTTTGTCTGAAGATATTAAAAATATGTGTATTCAAGCATCTGATGTACTTGGACTTTCTGTAGCGTGAGTAGATATTATGTCAACAGATATAACAAAGTCATTACATGAAACAAATTGTAAAATTATTGAAATTAATGCAACTCCAGGGCTTAGTGGTGATAAAGAATTATGCGGGGTAGATACAGGAAAAAAGATTTTAGAATATGCATTTCGATAGTATTTCTGAAGAGTACAGGAAATATAAAACCAACAAGATTAATTCTTGTTGGTTTTTCTAATTACATATTTGATATTTTCAATATCATCTATTCCTATTTTCCCGAGATAGAGATCTTGGATGTCTCCATTTTGTTTTTCTATGAAGTTTCGAATAAGTCGTTCTCCCAGGAAATATACGATATCTTTGGTATAGGCTCCTGGAACACTCGTATCTCCTATTCCTCGTTTGAAACGTGTAGCCAATTTGAAGGCTTGGTGTTTGGTGTACCCTAGTGCTAATATATACTGGAATGTGTCATAAAAGTTATGTTCCAATGCATAGGAAACTCCGAGAAGATTTCTTGCGGGCCAGTAGAATTTTTCATCATTTTGATCTATAATAGTTCGTTCGTTATACATAGCAAGACCTTCTTCTGTGAGAATATATCCTGGTGTTCCTGTTTGAAAAATCTTATAAGGAAGCTGGCTTCCATTGTATGCTCGAACCAGATGCGTTCCTATCTCATGTACGATCACAGCTTGGAGCCTTTTTTCTCATACATGAGCCTTTTTATTTACTTTTACTGTTAGGCTTTTTCCTGCTACAGCAAAATCGGTACTGCGTTTTTCTTCGATTTTCACTTTTCCTCATTTGATTCCATATTCGGTAATAGCATCTTGGAATTTTTTATAGATCTCCTCAGAATGATATTTTGCAGGATCTTCATTGTATGTATCTGGTCTGGTATCGAGCAGGGCTTGTGCATTTTCTATATCTTTGAGAGAGGGTTTTCCAAACATATTGATACTTGCTTTGCTGTATTCTATTCCATCTCCTCGTTGTTCAATGAGTTTTATTTTACGAAGGAGTTCTTGTTGTTTCTTATGGAACAGGATACCAAGGGGACTATCATCTGTTTCTATGTTTCGTACTTGTTTGCGAAGCGTATCAAAATCTCCTGGAAATTTTTTATACTGAAAATATGGATTGTACTCTATACCATTTTCCAAGTGAGAGAAGAATGTTTCTCTTTCTTCTGCTGCATTGAGAGGGTTTACATATGGTGTAATGTTGAGTTCAGAATTTACTTTTGCTAGCTCCGCATCAATTTTTTTGAAGTTGAGCTTTTTGATGATCTTTTTCTCTTGGATTTTATCATCGAGTTGTTTACTTGGATCTACCAGGAAGCCATTGAGCTGCTTTTTTCCGATCATAATTTTTTCTTCTTTTTTGCTCAGGTCTTTGATCCTCATGATCGCATGGATTTTGCTTTCTCCCATCTTGAATTTGAGCTGTATACTTTTCTTTGTAGTGTCTTCTGCATCTAGGAACCCAAGATCTATAGCCAAAGCTCTGTCGATAATACTCATTTCTTTGGTTGTTTTTATCTTGGCAATCATTCGGATTTCTTCCTGGGTATCGGTCCAGAGTGTGATAGATTCTGTATTTCCTATGACTTGTTTCCCAGTGATTTTTTCTACTTGTTCTTCTATCAACATACTTCCAAAAAGCTGTTTTCCTATTTCTATTCCTCGAGTAGGATTTGGGATTTTGAGATCTTCTACTTTGTCTAATCGAGTCTTGAGAGGAGATTTATTGGCTATCTGAATAGCCATACCTGGTCGGGCATTGGTTTCGAGGATCATGGGTCCTCATTCTTGATCGAGTACGACATCACAACCAAGAAACCCAAGACCAGAGACGACTTGTGTTTTACTGGCAATTTCAAGGGTTTTATCCCAATGGGGGAGTTTTCTTCCTCGAGGGTTTATTTGTGTGCCAGGGATATTACGAACAATGCGGTTTTGGTACATCACATGGGTGATAGTCCCGGTAGCAATATCTATTCCGAGCCCAGCTCCACCAAGATGGAGGTTTGCTTTCCCTTCGGATGCTTGTGTGGGGATACGAAGCATCGCCATCACTGGAACATAGTTGAACACAATAATACGAATATCTGCGACTCCTTTATAGCACATATCATCGATAGATTCATGGTTGTGCACCATCTGTTCTATGATCACTGAATCGGGCATATTGGTGGTGGAGTATCGTCCATCGAGGATATCCAGGATATGATCATGGATTTGTTGAGAAGATATTCTCTGTCCTCTATGGTTTTCAAATTTTTTCTTATTTTTATGTACGAGCATAATACCTTCTCCTCCTGAACCAAGATTTGGTTTGATTACAAACTCACTGGGAAGGCTTTGTATATCGATCTGTTTGAGGTCATTAAACTCTTTGATATGAGCATATATTTTGGGTACAGCAATTCCCCGAGAAGCCAGGAACTTCTTGGTTTTTGCTTTGTCTTTACTCAGACCAAAGGCTTTTTTGTTATTGTATTTACGAGTGTATATGAGGTTCCTCGCATTCATTCCTAAAAGACCAAACAAAAGAGGAGACAGTAAAGAGTTGAAAGGAAAAATTTGAAAGTATTGAGTGCCAGGATCTACATAGTATCAAGAACATCTATTCCTAGTAGGGCGAGACCATTTTTGAGAACGGTGGCTGTTTTGTCTGCAATATATATACGTTGCTGTTGTAGAGATACACCAGCTGGTGTATCTCTACTGATATTCATGATTTTATTATCTCTGTAGAATCCATTGAATGTTTTGGCTACTTCATAGAGATACTTGGTAAGAATAGCTGGGTCGTATTTGTCAGAAGCGGCGGTAGTGATGTCCTGGTATTGGATCAAAAGTTTCATGAGTGATTTTTCTGTAGCAGAGAGTTGTATATCTGCTGGCATTGTTGGTGTTTGGTTGGTATCGAGTTTACGGAAAATTGATTGGATACGGGCATATGCATACAGAATATATGGTCCTGTTTTTCCTTCGAGTTTGATCGATTCTTCTGGGTTGAATACAAAATCCGAATCAGCATTGAACTGCAATATGTAGAATTTGAGAGATGCAATAGCGAGAATATTGGCTCTTCTTTGGACTTCTCACTCTTCTAGTTCGAGGTTTCGAGACTGGATAGCATCTTTGCAGAGTTCTTGCAGTTCAGCAATGAGAGAATCTGCATCGATCACGGTCCCTTCACGAGATTTCATACGTCCATTTGGGAGTTGGATATATCCATACGAAAGATGATGACAGCTTTTGGTCATGTCTTTGTACCCGAGTTTATCTATCAGCGCAAAGAGCACTTTGAAATGATAATCTTGTTCATTAGCTACCACCCAAGTAGCACTATCGAGATTGTGTTCGTTGAACTTTCGAAGGGTAGTTCCCAGGTCCTGTGTGATATAGATAGATGTTCCATCTCCTCGTTGGAGGATCTTTTCATCGAGTTTGTACTCTGAAAGATCAGCAAATACTGCACCATTTTCCTTTGTTTGGAATATTCCTTTTTCTAGACCTTCTTGGATGATATCTTTTCCATCCATATAGGTATCTGATTCTTTGTATATAGCATCAAACTGACACCCAAGAGTTTGGTAGGTTTGGTCGTATCCAGTCAGTACCCAATCGGTCATGGTTTGCCAGAGTTGACGTGTTTCTCTGTCTCCCGCTTCCCATTTGCGTAGCATTTCTGAAGTCTCGGCTTCTATCTTTTCCTCCCCTTCTTTTTTGCAGAGCTCTTTGTAGAGTACGTAGTATTTCCCAACAAGATGGTCACCTTTGGTACCAGAGCTTTCTGGTGTTTCTCCATTTCCGAGGTATTGGTAGGCGATCATAGATTTGCAGATAGCAATTCCTCGATCATTGTAGAGGTTACATTTGACTACATCGTATCCTGTATGGCTGAGGATGCTACTCATTGCCATACCAATAATATTATTTCGTACATGTCCCAGATGTTGCGGTTTGTTGGTGTTTGGAGAAGAGTATTCGACCATGACTTTTTTATTCTTTTCTGTTTGTTTGCATGTATCTTGTTTTGAAAGATTCTCAACAAGAAGAGCGTCTCCGATGAAAAAGTTGAGATATGGCCCTGTATTTTTCACAATGATACCTTCAACACTTTGGAGTCTCTCGGCCAGAGTTTCTGCTATCATGTTGGGAGCTTGTTTCATGGTTCTTGCCAGAGGAAAGCAAGCGACAGCAAAATCTCCCATTTCTTCTGAAGGGGGAGTTTCGATCTGTATCGGAAGATTATTTTCTGCAAATTCTGGAATATGCTGCTGTATATATTGTAGAATGATGTCTTTCATAAGAAGAGTTTGGTAGTGAAATAGCAAGTGATATATTTTGCGTTTTTATTTTCTCTTCGATAGTATAAGACAAGCAGCTCAGAATTCAAAATTTTAAATATAGCTATGCAGTTTTTTATACGTTTTTTGTTATCGTTTTTTGTGAGTCTTTTTTTATTTCTCTTAATTCTCTTTCTTTGGGATAGTTCATCGGAAAGGGGTTTTCAGGTTGAGAAATATTTAGATGCAGACTCTTTTTCTTTTCTTGTAGAGCTCGAAAGTCCAGATGTTTTGGTGAAAGAGTTTCCCGATATGTATTTGTATTTTCCAGATGATATCGACTGGCAACACCCCGTGTATTTTTTCAAACAATCAGGAGAGTTTCATATTTTATATATTTCCCACAAAAGTCCTCAGCCATTGTTGCACGATGGGTACCAGTACCTCAATATTACTAGTGGATCGACTGATTTCGTGTTTCCAAAAGAAAGCTTGCTAGGAGATAGAACTTTTACCAATCTTTTTTATGAATTTGCAGAAGGTTCATCTGTGAAAATTGTGATGTGGGATAATGCATTTTTGTCTCTAGATGATAGCGCGTATGATATTTCATCAGAAATTCATAATTTACTCCCGGCTTTTTCGTTAGACCTTCCTCTTTCTTTGGGTTTGCTACAAGATGATCAAGATGATTCTTTTCAGCTATTGTATAGAAGCTATGATAGCTCTGTTGTGTATACACAAGCACTTCGAGATTTTTATAATAGTTCGGTAACTTCCAGGTTAGATCGGGTTGTATACCCTGGGAGTATATTGCATCTCAGTATGGAAGAATTTGCAGATATATATAAAAGGTACAGAGATCAGATTATTACAGAGACTCCATCTGTATGGGCTTTGAAACTCGATATCTTGATGCAACAGTGGTATCAGAAATACTTGCTCGATGATGATTTTTTCTCTGATATTTGGGAGTATCACCCAGAGGTTATCTTGTTATCAGACAATCGTATAATGGTGCGATTGGATAGAGATATAGATCAGAATGAAGACCTTATTTTTTACAATCTGATGCCAATATTTTTTGGACAATCTTTGGATTCGGTACAGAGACCTTCCTTTTCTGGGGATATGATTTCATCCCTCAAACTGGATGATAAGAGTATCTCTGGGCGTACTATAGATATACCAGGTACACCAGTTACACTGGAAGAGAAACTCTATACTATTCCAGATACGCAGTCAGGGAGCTACGCTTTTTATTGGGCGTATGATGATGATTCTTTCTATGTGTTATCTGATAACTGGGCAGAGTCTCAGCTGGTAGATCTATTTACTACTCGTATGTCATTGAGTGATACAGTATCTTCTCTTTCAGGAAAATCTCTTCTGGCATTGCATCCACAATACTTCACTCAAATAGATATTTCGTCTACTGCTTCATTTTGACTTTTTACAGAGAGTCCTCTAGAGTATTTGCAATGAGTTTTTGCAAAATATGGGATAGAAACACTATACCATGGACAGCTTCGTAATGGAGCTATCACAGAATGAGTTATTGTTACACAATAATTTTTCTACACTATTTTCTATATTTTTATCTGATTATCATGACAGAACAAATTCTAAAACCTTTTACTCAGTACAAAACACCTGTTTGGTCGTATATCATTACTATTCTATTTGTACTTCTTATTGGAGCTGTAGTAGCTGCAGGAGTATACGTGAATAATGCAAAACAGATTGTTCTTGGAGATACTATTT
>JAYELJ010000004.1:0-27193 GCA_034717395.1 Patescibacteria group bacterium | reverse complement strand
TCCAAAAGAACTAGATTATTATGTTCAGATAATTAATAATAGACCTAGAAAACGTCTCGGTTACAAAACCTCTCGCGAAGTCTTTTTTGAACTATAACAAATTCTGCACTTCGATTTCGAATCTAGGAATGATAAAGCTGAGCTTGGTGTTGCCATCTACGATAAAAAATATTGGTGAGGAGGGTATGGAAGCGAAGCAATAGAGCTCTTTCTGCAGTATGCATTCATCGATCTCTGTCTCAATAAGGTCTATCTCAAAGTTTTTGGATTCAATACTCGTGCTATTAAGTCCTATAAAAAACTTGGTTTTCAGCATGCAGGAATGCTCCGCGAAGATGTAAAGCTTCTTGGAAAACGACAAGATAGCTATATATACGATATGCTTGCATCAGAATTTTTTGAAAGAAATACAATATCCTCTACGTAATAACTAGTGAAGAGGGAAAACAACCCACTTCATTATTAAAAAATTACTTATTCAAAAAATATTATGACAAATACTATGAAAGTTATTACAGCTGCAACAACAGTCAGCGTTGCTTCCCTTGCTATTGGAGTATACACACATATCGATGGTGCAGATGCTTTTCGTTGAGATAAAGAAAAACAATCTTCACAAGAAGTTACACAGGAATATAAACAAAGCAAAGAACAAAAAGGGAAACAGGGGCAACAAGGATCTCTTTCAAGTTTTGAGGCAAATCAACTAGAAGCAGAACATATTCTATTTTCATATGCCGAAGAAATGCTCGCTCGTGATGTATATAACTACCTCGATGAGTTATATCCAGAAACAGATGTATTTGGGCATATTGCACAATCAGAACAAAAACATATGGATGCTGTTTCAAAACTTATAGATAAAGCCAATCTAGAAGCACCAACTGGATATGGAGAACTAACAGATACATACAACGCCCTTATCTCACAAGGATCAGAGTCTTTACAGCAAGCCCTAGAAGTTGGAGTGCAGATCGAAATTCTTGATATTGATGATCTCAAACATATGATGTCAGAAATAGATAACGAGACTATAAATAGCACATTCACTCGTATTGGGGATGCAAGTTACACACATCTGGCAGCATTTATGAGTGAACTGCAAAAAAATGGATTTGATTCTCAGCATGATTGGGATAACTATATCTCTCAAGAAGACATAGACAATATGAAAGATCATAGCTCGCAAAACAGAGGACATGGTAAAGACCGAGACAAAGACTGTGATCGTATGAATACAGGACAAGAGGGTTCTGAAAATGGACATGGAAAACAAATGCAAAGATAATACGAAAATAATTGGCTATATATTACACCCAATATGTGATATAATGATGTATCTTATATTTTACTAGAGATATCATGCAGCAAGAATTTCTCAACTGATTTCTCTCTCAATACCCCAATGGGAGAGTTTTTTTTGATAGCGGATACCCAGGAAAGAAAATAACTATCATAGCAGGAACACATGGTGATGAATGGTCTGGCATAGATGTATTGGATTTTATTCTATCGAATAATATTCCTAAAAACCTACAACAAGGATCTCTTCAACTTATTATTGCAAACATAGAAGCTCTCAAGGCAAATAAGCGCTATGCCGACCATGACCTTAATCGTATTTGGTGATTACTATCTCACAAAGAGTATAGCCATTGCTACGAACACAAACGAGCAAATGAGATGATGCAATTTTTACAAGATTCTGATATAGTTATAGACCTCCATTCTACGAGCAAACCATCTACTCCTATGTTGATACTTGGGAGTAAACAGATCGATCAAAACCTACTCCAATCTTTGGATATTGAATATATCATCCAAAATATTTTTGGAAAAACAAATGGGCTTTCATCACTTGAATATATAGAAAGCCAAAACAATAACACCATCTGCATGGCTTTCGAATCTGGACAACACAACACGGAGACTACGAAAAGAGCAGCAATATACAACTGCCAAACTATCCTTGGGTATTATGGTCTTATCACCAAACAAGATACACAAATAAAAAGATACAGACCAAAGCAGTTACAAGTTGATACTACTCTCTATAGCAAAAGTCTATCAGATAGATTTCTCTATAGTAAAACTCCAAAAAGCTTCGATACCATACCCAAAAACAATCCGATAGTGCAGCTAGGAAATAATACTATCCATGCTCCATATGACTGTTATATCCTCATGCCATCTTCTCCAAAAACAATATCAGAAGAGATCGGATATATCGCAAAATGTATATAAAAAATAAACCTCTGAATCCATGAAACCAAAAAATTCAAATATCGCATTTGAAAACGAATATATGATCACCGATCTCGACAAGAAACCTATCACTACAATCGATGGATATGACACTTCTCAAATCCTTATCGATCATATAAAGGACATAGATATTTCAGCAAAAAAAGCTGTAGAAGATTTTCTCATAAGTCCTGAGCTTGATTCTTGTCAGATTGAAACGAGAAACAAATGAGCACATAGCTCTCTTGAGAATGCGCAAGAAGAACTTCTTGCTCTACATGAATATATAGAACAAGCTGCAAAATACTATGGAGTTCATATTCTCAAAGGAGCAGTTCCCAATCAGGATTACATACCGAGAACCAGTACTGGGTCGGTGCACTACCAAGAAGTACATAAAAAACTTATGAGCAAAGGTATCGATATCCGAAAAGGAAGTAATATAACAGGACTCCATATGCATATAGATACCGACCCAGAGTTTCGCTCTTTTACTAAAATATCTCATCATCTACACAAAATATTTCATAACAATGACTACGATACACTTGGGTTATCTCAAGAAAGACACAATCTCTACACAAGAGTTGTACAGGCAGTCGCGGGAATAGAAGCAACTGCTTCACCCGTACAGTTTGAAAACAATGTGCATGCAAGATCTCAGTTAGTAGATATATATGGAAATCCTCTTTCTAGCTATTCTTATGTAACAGCAAAAAAATTTGGAGAGCAATTTACCACAGAGATCCGTACTGCAGATAGCGCACCAACAAAAGAGACTCTCATAGAACAAACAAACAAAATATATAACCTTGCTCAAGAAGCTATAGCTCAATAAAACTCCACAGAATAAATTCTGTGGAGTTTCTTTCTTTTCCCTACAAAACAATATCACTACTATGATCTAATTCTCCAGACTGTCCTTTCCAATACACTTTTCGAGGTTTCGATCCTTCAGAAGGAGAGATTACTCCTTCTTGTTCCAAAAGATCGATGAGCTTCGCTGCTCGAGCATATCCAACAGATAAGTAGCGCTGTAGCATAGTAGCTGACGCTTTCTGATGCTTTACAACCACCTGTACGGCTTCTTCATAGAGTTCGTCACCCATATCCCCACGAGATTTTTTCTCTTCCATTCCTGGGACTTGTACGGTGTTTATTTCTTCTTGTACATCTTCATCTTCAAACAAATCTTTTTGTGTTTCCAGGTCTTTCGGCGAATTCATACGGATCTTATATACCACATTATTGACTTCCTCTGTAGTCACGTAGGCCGACTGCACACGAGTCAGATTCGACTCCCCATTCATCAGAAATAAGAAATCTCCTCGACCAAGAAGGGCTTCTGCCCCTGCCTTATCTATAATCGTACGAGAATCCACCTGAGAAGCAACAGTAAATGCTACTCGTGTTGGAACATTCGCTTTGATCAAACCAGTGATCACATTTACCGATGGACGCTGTGTCGCAAGTACCAAATGAATCCCGACAGCACGTGCCATCTGTGCCAGACGAACAATCAAAGCTTCTACATCTTTCCCTGCAGTCATCATAAGATCTGCCATCTCATCAATCACGATCACAATATATGGCCAGCGATCTTCTTTCTTCGCTTGTTCATTGAACTCAGAGATATGACGAACCTTTTTCTGAGCCATCTCTCTATATCTTCGGTTCATCTCTGCTACCGCCCATTTGAGAGAAGACAGAGCTTTTTCTGCATCGTTGATCACTGGAGTCAGAAGATGAGGAATATTATTATAACTTCCAAGCTCTACCTGTTTTGGATCCACAAGTATCAATTTCAGATCATTTGGCGAGTTTTGATAGAGAAGGGAAAGAAGCAATGTATTTACAAATACCGACTTACCAGATCCGGTATTCCCGGCTACCAATACATGAGGCATTTTTGCCAGATCTGCTACCATAGGTTTCCCTGCAACATCACGACCCATCACAATACGGAGCGGTGATTTCATTTCACGAAATGTATCCGATTCAAATATCTCACGTAAACTTACTGCCAGACGGTTTTTATTTGGAATCTCAAGCCCTACTAAGTCTGTACCGGGAATAGGTGCTTCGATACGAAGAGCATGAGCCTGGAGGGCAAGAGCAACATCTTGGGTCAGCCCCTGAATTTTCGATAGTTTGACCCCAGGTGCCGGACGCATAGTATACTGCATTACGGTGGGACCAACATGCACATCATTCATACTTACTTCGATACCAAACTGAGCCAGTTTTTCTTCAATAGCTTTCGCAGAAGCGTGAAGATCCTTTTCATTAATCACGACCGAGTTCTTTGTATATTCAAGCAAATCTAATGCCGGTGGAGTCCATTTCTCCTCGTCAGATTCATCAAATGAAGGTGTCTGTATTCCAATATCTTCTTCTGTTTGTTTCTTGGGTTTTATTTTTTTCAATTCCACCGAAGCAAAAGATTCTTTCTTCTCCTTTTTCGAATCAGAAAATTGGTTAATAGTAAGACTCGAAGCTTCCTTTTTCTTTGTAGTATCCGATATGACCGCTACCACATCCTCTGATGTTTCTTTTGCTTTGCATTTTGGTTTCGATGCAGAAGCAACTTCATTTTCCTCCTCTACTTCAAATAAAATATGATACAGCTGAGCAAGAGTAAGTTCGAATGTTAAAAGAAGAGAGATAATAAAAGCAAAAAACAAACAAACAAATCCTCCAATTTTCCCAAGATAGAGGACAAACAGTACAGATGAAAGGAAACCTATATACCCTCCATACTGACCTCCTGAATATATATCTAATGAATGACTGCTATAATCAGGAGCTCATAAGTGTAATAACCCAAGAGTAGACAATACTAATAATACAATTCCAAAGAAACGTTGATTATGTATTTCAAAATCTACAAATAACCATTTCATTGATCCGAGTAAAAAGAAAAGTGCTGGAACCAAATACTTCCCATACCCAAAAAGTACTGACAAAAAATCTGATAGAGACTCACCAACAATACCTGCAACTCAAAACAGGCTCAGAGTTACGATAGTACCCAAACCAAAAAATGACAAAACCGCTATCTCCCGAGCAATCTCTGGAGACACTTCTAGTGAAGGAAGAGACCAGTCAAGAGACTGGCTCTTTTTCTTCCTTTTCTTTGTAAAGGTAGCTCTACGAGACTTTGCTGCTCGCTTAGTTATTTTTTTAGTAGCTGTTCCTCTTCCCAGTGATGATTTTCTTTTTCGAGTAGTAGCAGGAGGCATAAAAGTGGAATAATAGAAGATAACAGAGAAATTATAAGAAAATATGCAATAAAAGGCAAAAAAAAGTAGAAAGACCGAAGTCTTTCTACTTTTTATACAGAAACTAGAATCCAAATAGCGAAGCAAAAAAGTTTTTGATATGAGTCCATAGACGAGTAACAAACCCTTCTTGTTCTTCTGTATCCATAGCTTCTACTACCGTTTCCATTGAAACTTCTTGATTTGACTCAAGAGCTTCTTTTGTCATTTCCACTTCTTGTTCTCTTTGAGCAAGTTCTTGCTCAAGTTTTTCAGCCTCTACTTTTGCTTTTTCAAGAGCAAGCTGTCTTTCTTGTTCTTTTCTTTCTTGCTCTTCTTTCATGTCTTGTTCAATACGAGCGAGCTCGATTGCTTTATCTTCTTCTTGTTGAAGTTCTGTCATAGCATCACGAGAAACTTCCATTTCTTTCTTATTGGCTACCATATCTGCAGAGAATGCAAGCTGGTTACCTTGGAAGATAAGAGAAGGATCTTCAAGTCCATTATAATCAGCAATCTGTTTCCAAGAAACATCATATTGATAGGCAATAGAGCTCAAAGTATCTCCTGATTGTACTGTATAGTATTCAACTGGAACTGAAGCTGTTTGAAGTGCTTGCGCTAGAGCTGAAATTTCAGCTAACTCATCCTCTTCCAATTGAGCTACAATTTTTTCTTCATTTACTATTGTAGTTTCTACAACTTCCACAGAGTCCGTTCCTCCTGCTGTTTGAGGAGCAACCGACTCTTCTACTACAGATTCTATTTCTTCTTGTGCCACAATATCATCAATAGCAGATTCATCTGTAGAAGATTCTTCTCCGGTTTCTGTGAATAGAGAATAGATGTACGAAGACCATCCTCCTCCACCTCCTCCTGACGAAGAAGATGTTGTTACAACTGATACTACTTTATCACTCATAACAGAGTAATCTGTCATATGATTTGTAGTAAATGTTATTGTTGTAGATGTTGTTGAGACAATAGTAATACCTTCTTGAGACCACTGCTGCGTATCTTCATCAAAGTAGTAAATAGATGAATTTGTTGTTCCTGCTGGAATTTCAAATGTCATTTCTACCTCTGATCCAGAGAACACAAGTGACTTGTCTTCTGCACCAACCGAATACACTACTTTAATATCTTTATCAAGCACTGTATCTGCAACAGCAACTTGAGTTGCTGTTGCTTCTACTGGCGTTGGAGCAAGAATCACTCCTGTATATATAGATAGGATATCTGATCCAGAAGCATCTTGTGCTACTACTTCAAAGACTTCTGTTTCTACTGTCAGCACTGTTTGCGCCTCTGGTATTGAATCATCACCTTCTTCGTACACAAGCTCTATATTTGTTGTTAGTGTACCAACTGTCGATCCTGTATTTGGTACTTGAACATCATCCGATGTTACAATTGTTGTTCCTGTTTCTGTTTCTTCTGGAAGCTCTACTACAGAACCTGTAGCTACATCAACTTCAAGAATTACTTCTTCTGACTCTTCTGTTGTATACGGATATACCAAGTATGATTTACTTGCATACACAACCCCAGCATCCACACTATCTTTTGGTGTTACTTGAACTTTGATAGTATCTCCAGCTGCAAGCTCTCCTGAGTATGCAAGCTGAACTACGTCAGACGCTGTAATTGATGGTACTGGACCAGCGATCACATCTCCATTCAGAACAAGGGAGTATACTGTTCCAGACTCTGTTTGAGCATCTATATCAGAGTAATTATATGAGAAGTATACATCATCATTTGTTGTGATAACTCCTCCTGTAGCTGTCGCACCCGATCCAAAGATTGAAATATTTGACGCTACTGGGAGTGCATTTGTTTTGATAAATGCTGATGTTGATGAGCTATTACCAGCTGTATCATAGTCATACTGTTTTACCTCATACCATGTATTTGCTAGAAGTCCTGAAATAGTATTTCCAAATACAAGTGCTGATGTGTGAGTAAGGGTTGATCCTGATTGTCCATAAACAAGAATTGAACCTGAGTATGCGTGATTATCTGTTCCCTCTACTGCTGTAATAACAAAGCTATTTGCAGCGGATGAACCAGAAAGTGTTACTGTGCCAGATGTCGGATCTGTATTATCAACAACAATAGCTGATGATGTTGCTACGAGAGATCCTGAACCAATTGCATCGAATACTTGAGCTTCTACTACAAGACCTGTTTGGTATGCAATTGCTGAAGTATCAAATGTATAGGTTCCTGTTCCTGCAAGAGAACCATTTGCTACCACTGTTGCTCCACTCATAAGAGTATATTCTGCAAGATCAATAGAAGCAGTTCCTCCAAGATCTGGATCATATGCATCTACTGATACAGCGAGTGTATCTGCATGAATAGCATCCACCACTACAGAGTTAATTACTGGAATATCATTTGTTCCTTGAACAAGTACTGTAAACTCTTTTGTTACTACTGAACCAGAATTATCTGTTACTTCAATCGTGAATTTATTTTCTTGTTGTGTATCAAAAATAAGCCCTGTATAAATATCTTCTTCCTGAGGAATCCAAGATACTATTGCAGATGTTGCTGTTGTTCCTGTAAGAACTGCTGTCCCAATAGTTGTATCAGAATCATCTGCTGTTGCTCCTGTAAGAACAAATGCAAGGGTATCTCCATGAATCATATCATCATCAGACATTTCTACTACAAATGAGATATCTGCTCCTTGTTGCGCATTGACTGGAGAATTATCTGTCTCGATAACTGGAGCGTCATTTACATTTGCTACTACCAGACTAATTTCTTGTGAAGTTACCCCACCTTTTTCATCTGTTACTGAGAGCATCCCTGTTTGTGTACCAACCAGAGAATTATCTGGAGTTACAGAAAGTACAGATCCGCTCATCACGGCACTTGTCAGCGTTGCTGATGTAAATGCGTATACCAATGTTTCATCATCTGCATCTGTTGCACTAAATCCTGTAGAGAAGAGGGTATCCTCTGTAGCTACAAAACCTGTAGCTGATGTGATAACCGGATAGTTATTTACTGTGAGAAGCCCTGTAAATACCTCTGTTACTGTATTCACTGCATCTGTCACCGTTGCTACGAGGCTATAATTAATCGTCTCTACTGCACTCGAAATATAACTTGAAAGATCAACCTCGAGAATAGCATCTGATGATGTTCCTGTAAGATTTCCTCCTGTATATGACCATGCATATGCAATAGAATCCCCACTACCAAACGATTGACTTACTGTCACATCTGGAGTAATTGTTCCTGTTCCTACTCCAGCAACAAGTGTGTTTGCTCCAGAGAATGTCATAGAAACCGTTGGTGTATTCGCATCTACTACAATAGCAGATGTATATGAAGTTACTGAATTAGTCGTATTACCTGCTGTGTCATCAAGAGAAACTGATGAAGCCTGAACTTCTGTTACATCAGTATTTCCTTCTGCAATTGTATACACATATGTTGCAGGGTTTACTGTTGCTGCACCAGAACGTGTTGCCAAAGATCCATTTACAGAAATCGTAGATGGGAAGTCATACCCTGTATCATCCGTTGCAGTAACTGTTACAATAACTTGATCTCCTACTCCAACCGTATTTCCTGCTTGATCAAATGAAACAGATGAAATTACTGGTCGCACTGTATCAAATGTGATATCTGTTCCTGTTGAATATACAGCAGAAAGATTTCCATATATATCTTTCATTGAAACACCTGTCAATGTATCATTATCAGTATATAAAACTGATTCCTGTACTGTATGAGAAGCAGAATATACTCCTCCTCCAATACTTACAAGCACATGTCCTGTTCCGGCAAATTCTGGTTGCGTATGAACCGAGAGATTATTTTCTGATGGATTCGAAACAAATGATACATCGAATGTATCTCCAATACCTAACAAATGATCCTCATCTGATGTAGTAACAGATACCGAACCACTTGGTGCTGTAATATCATTTGTTTTACATACTTCCTCTGTCGTGTTCCCTGCATTGTCTTGTTGAACAATACATACGTTTTCATATTGGTTATCTCCAAGACCTACGTCTGGGATAACTCCATTAATATCTACCAATGTTGGTCCAGAAATAACATTATTATCCACTGATGAACCAGAGTATACGGTAGCATACGTAGTAGATTGAAGCGCCTGATCATCCATAGAAATAGTATCAGTAACACTTAAAATATTACTATTTTTATTCAGTGTAATATTCCCTGCATTAATAGCATTTGGACTTGTTGTGTCTACAATCACAGCAAAAACATTAGCTGTAGTAATATTTTCTGGAGTAGAAAGAGATTGAGCAAAATTATCAGAGAGCTGCACACGAGCATAGTATGTTCCATCAATCAGTGTTGTTGGACTCACCATATTATATGTTCCTGATCCTGCCGATTGACCAACAGTAAATGATCCTGTTCCTTGAGTCTGATAACCTGAAGTATAGTCTACAAGAATATTCCCAAAATCTGTTGTATCTGCAATCTGGATACGATACTGAAGCTGATCTCCATTATTTGTATCCGAGAGAGCAAATTCCGATGTGAATGACCCTGTTGCTACATATCCATCCATAATTGCATCTTCATTTACAAAAGAAATATTTGATACAAGATCTGGATATACATTGAGTACTTCTGAAACAGTATTTGATGTCCCTGTTTCGAGACTATCTCCATTATACGCTACTACATAATAATCATATGCCGATGCAGGGTTGATATCTGTATCTGTATATGAAGTAAATGTAAGATTATTTGTAAAATCTTGAACAGCTACCATACCAGAACCATCTTGATCACGGTATACACCGTAACGTGTATCGTTTGGATTGTTATTTGCATCCCATGAAAGCTGAATATTTCCTGACACTACTGATGATGTCAGTGTATGAGGAGCACTTGCTTCTGTATATTTCGAAGCAAATGCAGAGTATTTATACCCTTGTTCAACACTATATGATGCTACTCGTACCGAATATTGAGTATTAGAGTCAAGACCAGATATTGTATGTGTTGTTGCATCAGCTAAAAGAGAACCTGTTTGACCAGTAGTTACATTATTCCAAATATATTCCGTCTCAGTTCCTGAGTTATCTGTCCAAGTGAGATCAAGCGATCCTGTACCAGATGCTACAAGAGTCAAGTCTGTTGGAGATAAAAGCCCAGCAGTTACAGTAATATCAAGCATAGCTCCTGATTCTGCATTTGTAGAAGCATCGCTATCTACAAGAGTCACTGTACCTGTTCCTACTTTTGCAGGTACAAATACAGTACTACTTCCTTCGGATATAATAAAACTTCCAAGGTCTGATGGTGTTACAATCCAATCTACTGCTACATCTCCATATTTGGTTGTACTTCCTGTATCAGAATACCCTACAGAATACAGAGTTATTGTATCATCAGTATTGATCGATTGAGCAGTCAATTGTGTTGATACTGCATCTGTATCTTGAATAAAGATATGATCCAAAGCTCCTGCTGTAACAATACCAGTAGCTGTTGCATTGTATCCAGCATATGAACCAGAAAGAGTAACTACTACTCCACCAGTATTTGTTGTAGAACCAGCAGTCAATAGACCAGAAACGATAGAAGAAGATTCTCCATCTGTACTATCCACAAAAAGAGACCATGTTCCCCCATCAGTAATATTGGTTTCGTTTACATTTCCATTCGCATCGTAGGCAGTGATTTCATATTGGTAACTTTGTGTCTGAGCAATAGTTGCTGAGCTTGGTGTAATAGACACAGAAGCCACGGTTGCTCCTGGATTGATAGTAAGAGCAAGAGAATCTGATTCTACAGAAGAAAGAGCATTTGTATATTGCGCTGTCACTGTATAATTCCCTGCTGTATCTGCAGTAAATACATTATTTGCAAATGATCCTGCATTTGCATCATTTACTACGAATGATCCAGACGCTGTCACATCCCATGTGTTTCCATCTGTATCTGATGCTACAAGAACATAGGCTCCTGTTGCTGCTGTCGATGCATCGATAGTTGCGTTCATAGAAGCATGCCCAGAAAGATCAACCGATGTTGCGATACCATGATATACTACAAGAGCTGCTGTTGCTGTTTCCCCCCCATAGGTAGCAGAAACACCGGTATAACTTCCTACTGTATTAGCACTGAGTACGTTTGTATTAAACACCCCAGCTCCATCGGCATCAAATGTTGATGAATCTGTTACATCCCAGGTATTTCCATTAGCATCAGATGCTGTTACTGAATATGTTACTGTATCATCTGCTGTTGCTCCGGTAGAACCAGAAAGAGCAAGAGAAACCATATTCCCATGAGCGATAGCAAGAGCACCGGTAACACTTGATCCATTGTATTCTGCTGTGATTACATAATCACCAACCAATTGAGGGTCAATTGTGTTCGAAACTAGCTGATACCCCGTTGCTGTCAGAGCACCAGTAAGTGTTGACGAAGCAACAGCACCAGTAGCAGAAATATAATATTTCGTATTTACATCTGTTCAAACATCCCAGGTATTTCCATATGCATCATTCGCATTCAGTGTGTATTGGAATGATGTATCCGCATCTGTCGATGCTGAAGACGGAGTAAGAGTAAGTCCTGTAGAAGTTACTGCTGCATGATCAACAGTGATAGTCGCTGTATCAGAAATTCCTGAAAGAGAAGATGTGACTGTATACAGTCCTGACTTCTCCATTAGCACCGTTCCTGTAGAAGTCCAGTGCCCTGCAGAAAGATCAGAAAGAACATATGAAGCGGTATCAGTAATATCCCAAGTATTTCCATTATTATCTTGTGCTGTTGCAGTATAGGCTACTGATGTCCCTGCAATTACCCCTGTAGATGAAGGAATAATATCCATGGAAACAATCGTACCATGATCTACCGATACAGTAGAAACACTATCCGCTGTTACACTCGCTGGCGTAGCAGTAATTGTATAGGTTCCAGTACTGTTGAATGAAAATGTTGTGCTGTTTCCTCCATTTGAAGAAAATTCACCAGCACTATCTGTAACAGTCCATGTTACTGGAACATTCCCCCAGTAATCATTTGCTGATGTATATCCAACTGCATAAAGGGTAACTGTATCATCTGCTGTATATCCTGTTAATGAGGCAATTTCTGATCCATCTTCAGATGGTGCATCTTCGATCAGAACATAATCGAGAACCCCATTTGTAATAGAAAGGCTTGTATCACTTGTAAAAGAATCTACTGCTGTACGCACCACGTATATATTTCCTACATCATTTGCTGATGCAGTGTATACATTCGAAGCCCATGATCCACTACTGTCGGTAGTCGTAACATATGAAGCAGATGAAGTATAGTCTCCACGAGTATTTCCATACTGATCGAATCCTTCGGTAGTAAATGTAATGCTATCACTTTGAGCAACCGTTGCATCTACTGGAGTAATTGAAATTGAATTGAGAGCTGCTGGTGTTACTACAATATCAAGCGTTTGTGTTACTCCATCCTGAGTTGCTTGCACAGTACGAGTTCCTGATTCTCCTGCAGTAAAGAGCCCTGTGTTATTAATTGACTCATATGCCTGATCACCAAGAATACTCCATGAAAAAAGAATATCGCTAGTATTTCCATCATCAAGGGATGGTTTTATATTTCCATCTGCATCATAACCAACTGCATGAAGATCAAGATCATTTCCTGCTACCACGCCTGTTCCAGAAGGAGACTCCAATGCAATACTTGCAAGAACCCCATCAGTAATAGTTATTCCTCCTGTTGTATCATCTGTGGCTGTTGCATGAGCTGCTTTGATAAAGAGACCAGAACCGGTAGTAATATCTGCAAAAAATTCCACTGAGACAGCAACGGATGATGTTTGCGTATCAGCATCTGACGAACCAAAGTTCCCTCTGTTATTCTCATTTCCAAGAGAATCAACCATTGTCCATGTTACTGATTCATCAGTACCACGATAATTGTCATCTGCATCATAACCAGCTGCATGAAGAACAAGAGATGTTGACTGGTCTGTATCCATAGAATGAATACCCAGCTCCGTTCCTCCTCCCGAAGTTCCTACTAAAATCTTCACATTATCAAGGGATCCTGGATTTACAGTAATAGTATTTGTTAGATCAGAAAGAGCACCTGTTTCTGAACGAAGAATCCCTGATTTATTTGCAACATCTGCATCAAAAGCGAATTCATTTCCTGTTTCAAAGATATATTCAGGCTCCTGTGATTCTAGATTCCCAGAATCAAGTACCCAATCAGTATCAATTGATGAAATATAATTATTATCAGAATCATATGCATTCGAATAGAAAGACACAGCTGTATCTGTATCCATATCAACAGTATCTAACTGAGGAATAGATAGCCCATAATAGTTAGTCGAGTTAGTTAACGCTGAGTTTTGATCAGAAGACTGAACACGAATTTGAGAAACCGCACCATCTGCAACGGTGATATTCCCTGTAGTATCATCTGTAGCCGTTGCATGATCTGCTGTAATAATACCCACTCCTTGATCTGAAATTGTTCCATTAAATACGGTTCCTGTTCCAGAAACAACTGAAAATGATGAACCAATAACCGCTGAGGCAGACCAATCTACACTTTCGTAGTCAATAAAGTTATTATCAGAATCAAAACCAGCTGATTTCAGAGCAATACTCTGATCTGCTGTAATTCCTGTTGATCCAAACTCAGAAAGAGTCCATGGATCTACAGATTCTTCAAAAATATGCACATGATCAAGCGCACCGATGTTTACGGTGATAGTTCCATCAATAGTATCTGTAAAAGTACCACCCGAGTGACTCACTGAAATAGTACCTGATTGTACTTTTGTTGGTTCAAATGAGAATAATGATCCATTAGTAACCACTGAGTCTGTTCCATGAAGCCCTGAAAAATCAGAAGACCATGATACAGATGGAGCTCCCCAATAAGAACCCGAAGCATTGTATCCTGCTACATACAGTGTTACTGTATCATCAGTTGTCATAGTATGAGAGCTAAATGCTTCTCCACCATTGTTATCTGCTGTAAGAATAGTGATAGAAGAAAGTTCTCCTGGTGTCACCGTTACTGTTTGTGTATCAGAAAGAGCTTCGTAGGTATAGGTGAGCGTATCTGCAAGATTCCCTCCTTCTGCTCCTCCTGCTCCATAAAGACCATCTATGAGTGATGGCGCTGGAGTATTTGTATTTGCTGTAGTCACAGCCCATGAACCTGTATTTGTGATATCCCAATAATTCCCATATGCATCTGTTGCATACGCATACAATGAAATATCAGATTGTTGTGTAAGTGTGATCGATGGGTTAATCGTAGCGATATCTGTATTATCAGATGGAGTTGTTGCACTATCTGAAATCACTACATCTACGATATTAGATTCATCATACTGTTTCCCAAATACAAATGATTGTTCTGTTGTTGTTATTGTTTCATTTCCTGCTTCATCTGTAATTTTAAAATATACTGTATGAAATGCATTTGAAAGTGCTCCGAAATCAGCTGTAAGATCCAGATCAAGATTTGTCGTTGTTTCATCTGAACCTGAAAGATCTGTAATCTGAGTCCAAGAACCTGTACCATCAATAGCATACGATACAACTCCAAGATCATGAGAATCTGTTACATCTAGATTAATAGTTGGAGCTGTATCATACCAAACATCCTCGGTTGTTGTATATGATGGAAGTCCAGGAGCAGTAACATCTCTTTGTAGATCAATAGATGTTTTATCCGAATAACCAACATTTCCTGCAATATCCGAAAGCCAGAAATATACAATTTGATCTTCTGTCGCAATAGTTACATCTACATCGGTAGAAGCTCCTCCTACTGATGAGCTTACCGAACCAGAAGATGTGTAATCATTCGCGCTTGTCGGTGTTCCTACTTTATAGAAGTACTGATTAATTCCTGAAAGATCAGAAGGGTTTGTAACCGAAACAGTATATACTGAACCTGTTGACCAATTATTTGGAGACACAGAAAGAGAAGGAGAAGCTGGCTCTGTTGTATCAATTTGAATCGATCCTCCATATGTACTCTCATTTGTTGTGAATACCCCCGCACCATTACTTGGGACATCACTTACAGTAGCAAGGAATGTATAAATACCATCTGAAAGAGCTGGAAGAGTTAACTCTGAATTGTTCCCTGAAGAGACTTGAGATCCAACAAAAACACCTGTGTATGCCACTGTCATACCAGACACAGTAAAAGAAGCTTGAATATCATCATTATCTAAATCTGTAGTCGATGCATAAATATTTTCACTTGTATTTACCCAGACACCACTAAATCCATAACCAAGAACAAGAGAATTACTTGGAGCCACATTTGGTTTCCATGTTGTTTCCAGAACAAATGCTCCCGAACCAGAACCTCCATCAAAAGATACCCACGCACCATTTTCTGCGTATGCATATCCTCCAAAAGATCCAGCTGAACTAATATTCACTCCATAATCAACAGATCCACATGTATTAGTACCACCTGAGTACGCTGTTTGATCACAGTTTAAAGATAACCAACCCATCTCTGATGAATAGGCATATCCATAAATATCTGCAGTATGTCCTGTATTAACAGAAACCTTTGCTTCAAACATATTTGGATCAAAGGTTGTTAAATCTGAACCAGATTCAATAAGCGACGGACCATACAGACCATCAAAACTAATATATCCACCATTTTCTGACCAAGTATACCCATTGATTTCATCATCATTAACGGTAAGACCATAGTCCGTAGATCCTGCATCACCATCTTCTGGGGAGGCTTTCGTCCAACCAAACATATCAGAAAAAAGATATGGTGTGCTTCCTTCGGTAACAACAATATTTGCTGCATGCGCATCTTGTATTGTTGATGAAAAAATTACATATGATGTTGCATATGTTGTAATCACGAAAGAAAACAATGTAAGGACAGACAATACTCTTGCCTGTAATTTTTGTGACAGTGTGTTCATTTTTGTTTTTGTTTTTGTAAATAGGGATATAAACTATTCTAGAAGCATTATAACAGATTTATTTATTTTTGCAAGACTCCTCCTGCAGCTATTCAAACGCTTCATATAATTATAGCAGAAATTTGGATTTTTTTCACGAAACTACAAGTGACAACTTGCTCGTTTTATAGTGCAAATACAATTCTATCAGTCAGATTTCATCAGTCTTGTAACATCAGAAACTCTATATATCCTTAGCGCATAAACCATAATAGCATATACCAGAGCCCCAACAATAATAGATCATAACAACTCTATAAGAAGTCCGGACCCATATAAAAATCCTTGGTACAGTATATATACAAGCAGTCACATACACACAGAAGATATAAATATTTTTGCTGTACGAAGCCAAGAAAAGACAAAAGGAAAGTAGTAATAGACAATCGCAGCATTGGCAGCTAGAACAAAGAATTCAGAAAGCACAGAGGTAACCGCTGCTCCCATATAACCATAATGGGTTATAGCAAAATAGTTAGCTACAACATTAAATATCACCACAACCCCATTCACATACAGCATTTTTGCCTGACGACCGAGGGCTACAAGGATAAATGCAAATACAGAGTTGAGAAAAGAAAATATCATCGCAAACATCAGTATACGCATAGGATCTACTGATGGAGCAAACTCCGGGCTAGAAACAAAAAGGATAAGAGGCAAAGCAAGAGCTATAGAACCAGCCGCGAGTGGAAACGACAGAAATACCAAAATATCCCAAGATTTTTGCATCATAGAAGAGAGTTTTTCTTTATTTTCTTGCTGAGCAAACTGCGTCATTGCTGGGAGAACCGTATTGAGGAATATAATAGGTATAATATTTACAATTTCTAAGATACGCATAGGTACACCATATATCCCCACTTCATCCGCTCCTCTCATTTCAAATAGCATTATCGAATCTATACGAAAATATATTGTAGAGAGTATAAGAGCCAAACCATACGGAAGAGCGGTACGAACAACATGCATCCAATACTCTTTATCAAACTCTACACGTATAACCGATTCCTGAGCGGCATAATAATACGTAAGAGCAAAAACAAATATATTTCCTATTAGACCAGCTAGCAACAGATGTTCAAAAGAAAATTCATGCAAAATAGAATAAGCCAAATACCCCGTAGAGATTATTTTCCCAATAACCAAAGGCCCAGCCGCTCGCTGCATCTTCATCTGCACTTGAAGCACTGTTGTCAGCGTTCCTGTCATAAAAGCAAAAAACAAAGCTCCAGCAGTAATACACATCCCAAAGAACAAATGGTCTTGGTATCAGCCAAACACATATGCATAGAGCAAAGCAAGCAACATAGACCCTGTAGCCAAGAATATCCTCATTCCCAGAATATTAGACAGTACTTTTGCAAGAGTCTGTTTCCCTGAACTCATCTCTTTGACCCCGATAGTATAGAGCCCCATATCTGCCAAGATAGCAAACAGACCAAGATATTCGTATATATAGGTATATTCCCCATACTGTGTCTGTCCAAGGTAATTGGTAATCATTTTAATAGTAACCACACTCAAAAGAGCAATAATCACCTTGGCCGCTATCTGTACTACGGTATTAGAAAAAACCTGACGTGCGTATGACAAAGAATATATATATTTAAAAATATAGATGGTAACAGGAGAGACACGCTCTCTAGCGTGTCTCTCTCTTTTTATTCCTCAGACAACTCTTCTGTTGTTTTTTGAATAATTTTCACTCGCTCGATAACGTTATTATTCATTTTTTCCACTACCACTTTGAAAAACTCAAAATCAATTGTCTGATCTTTCACCGGAAAGTCTCCTAACTTATCGAGGACCACTTGAGAAACAATCTTGTGTTCCATATCTTCTGGGATATACAATCCAAACTCTTTGAGGATATCATCAATCTCTGCAGTCCCAGCAGCACGACATACTGTGTCAGAGACTTTTCTCATGATAAATTCTTTTGAATCTGTTTCATCGTGGATCTCTCCTACGATCTCTTCGAGCATATCTTCCATAGTAAGAAGACCAGACACCCCTCCGTGAGCATCAAGTACTATAGCCATATGATTTCCTCCTGTCTGAAAATCAGCAAGAAGATCTGAAACATTTTTTGTTTCTGGTACAAATATAGCTTCGAGATAAGCAATATCTTTCAATTGAAGCGAAAGGTTATTCTCTTTTGTATATTTGAGTATAGTATGCACAGTAATAACCCCAATGATCTCATCTTGAGTCTCACCATATATTGGCATACGTGAATGGCTTTCCTGCAAAAACATATCGATTGCTTCCTGCACAGTACTCTCGTGAGAAATCATCACAATCTTGGAACGAGGAGTCATAATATCCTCTGCTTTTGTTTCATCAAGGTCGAGCACATTTTCTATCAGTTCCTTTTCATCTTCATCTACCAAACCTTCTTCTGCTCCGATATGCAACATAGCTTTAAGCTCTGATTCTGAGTAACGAGAAAGCTGAGGAGACACCCCAAAGATCTTCATAATCCCCCAAAGAACACCTTCCAAAAGCCAAACTACCGGAGTAAGAATAAACTGGAGAAAAGAAATAATAGGAGTTGAAAACAGAGCAAAACCTTCTGCATGCTTGGTTGCAAGAGTTTTTGGAGTAATTTCTCCAAAGATCAAAATACCTAAGGTCATAACCCCCGTAGCGATTGCAAGAGATCCTTCACCAAATATTTTGGCAAACACCACTGTCGAAAAAACAGACGCGCCTATATTTACCAGGTTATTTCCTACAAGAATAGTAATCAATAGTTTTTGTTCATCTTCTTTGAGCCTATGCAGCGTTTTTACAAGTGCAGTTGGTTTATTGAGAAGTAAACTCTGAACCTTGGCTGGAGTAAGAGAAACAAATGCTATTTCTGCACCCGAAAAGAAACCAGAGAGAACCAGCAAAAAAACGAGAGTAACGACATCGAATATGGGAAAAGGTTCCATTGTTGTATAGAAAAGATGGTAATGAGATTAATAAAAATTATGCACGACTTTGATATTCTCCTGTTTGTGTATTAATAAGAAGAGCTTCTCCTTCTTTTACAAACAAAGGAACTTGCACCACAAGACCAGATTCTAGAGTAGCTGGTTTAGTTCCTCCTGTAGCTGTATCTCCTTTTACACCTGGAACTGTTTCTGTAACAGTAAGAGTAACACTTGGAGGAAGAGTCACTGCTACTGGGTTTTGATTAAAATACATAGCATGACAAACCTGTCCTTCTACCAAGTACCCTGCCGCATCTCCAAGATCATCTTTTGAGAAGTCAAACTGCTCATATGTTTCTTCATCCATAAACGTGTAATTCCCTGCTGACTCATACAAAAACTGTGTTTTTCTGCGTTCTACATCAGCTTCTTCAATTTTATCAGATTGTTGAAATGTTTGTTGAAGCGTCTTACCTGTTAAGAGATTTTTCATTACTGTTTTCATTACTGAACCTCCACGACCAGTACCCCCATGTGTATACGATACAATAGAATATGGTTCGTTGTTTACCAGAATAACAGTACCGTGTTTCAAATCATTCATTCCTAGCATAAAATATATTGATTTTAATAATAATAGTGTATAATAAATATACGAAATTTAGCTCTGAAATATGAGCTTCGAGAGAGTCTCTTTTGAGGCTCTTTTAAATTTTATTTGATTTTTAAAAAATCATCGTCTATAATAAGATTACTTTACTTCAGAGATGTATTCCATCTTGTGAAGCTCCGAGCCCCGGTTGTATTTCGATACAGCTGGGGTGATCTATTTTTATAGAATACATTCTTGTATCTTTTTTTGTATTACTGATAAATCATTCTCTGTAATAACTCCTTCGCAACGAATCAGTCTATCTTTATCAATTGTTCTCACATGATCCAATAGCACCTTGGAAGATCCGGAAGACAGGGATCCTCTCTCTAATTTTGAGATAATACAATGAACTTTCTTATCCATACTAGATACATTCGAACTAAGAGGAGCAACAAGAACAGTATTTCTTCTCTTAAATGAAACATTAGAAAGAATAATCACAGGTCTTCTTTTTGCTTGCTCTGTTGAAATAATAGGACCAAGGTCTGCAAAATACACCTCACCTTGTTTTGGATACACTCTCCTTTCTTTCTGTACCACACCTGCGGATAGAGAAGCGAGAGTATCTTTGAATTCCTTCCCAAATCTCTGGATCCCCATCTCCACATTTGCAAGGATAAATCCTTGTTTATCCCCAGTATCGAACCGTTTTCATTCGAACGGCTGTGTATAAACATCTTCTTGAGCCGCGAGCTGCGTCCAGGCATCAGTGATTTCGTATTCACCACGAGGAGAAAGCTCGAGGGTTTCCAGAAGAGGAACTAAAGCTGGTGTAGCAACAGAGACACCAATCCAACCATACTTGGAAGGAGCTGTACCAGGAGCTGGCTTTTCTACAAAATGTTGGAATCTATTTTGATCATCTAGAGCAGCAATCCCATATTTGTGCAATTCTGATTCTGGAAACTCTACCAGTCCAATTACTGATTTTTGCTTCTCTTCATACACATCCAGAAGCTGACGAACCATTGGTTTCTTGCCAATAATAAAATCATCTCCGTACAGTATAACAAAAGGTTTGTCCTGAATATAGTCTTTTGCTTGGAGTATCGCATGCGCTGTACCCAGAGCTTCTTCTTGATACACATACTTGAAATCGATCTTTCCTTCGAATCTACCTACTGCCTGCAAAAGTTCTTCTTTCCCTTTTTTCTCGAGAGCAGTGTTCAACTCTGAATTTGGGGAAAAATGCTTTTCAAGTGCTGTTTTATGAGCAGAGTTTACAAACACAATCTCGGTAATCCCAGATCTCAGACAGTCTTCTACGATGTACTCGATCACTGGTTTGTCGACTATCGGAAAGAGTTCCTTGGGAACTGCTTTACTTGCTGGCAGGAACCGAGATCCCCAACCTGCAACCGCTATGACCGCTGTGGTTACTTTTTGCATATATTAAAAATAATTACCAATTATACTCATCTGAAGAATCTTCTTTTTTCTCAGATGTATTATCAGAAGATTCTGGATCAAGTCCAGAATGACGAGGTGAGGATACTTGGATATGAAGCTCATCGAGTTGTTCTTCATCGATATACGCAGGAGCTTGCATCATAGCATCTTGTGCTTTCCCTGATTTTGGAAAGGCGTAAATCTCACGGATATTTTCTTCTCCCATAAAGATCATAAGAAGTCGATCGAAACCGAAAGCGAAACCTCCATGTGGTGGTACTCCATATTGAAATGCTTCATACATAGCTCCAAATTTACTTTTCACCTCATCTTCGCTACGACCAACCATTTCAAATGCCTTTGTCAAAGATTCGAGGTCATGATTACGGATCGACCCTGACAGGACTTCGTACCCATTGAGAGCAAGATCATACTGCTGAGACATGATCTGCAACACATCTTCTTGTTCAAAAGCTTTAATCCCTCCTGCTGGGATTGAGAATGGATTATGTCCAAAATCGATCTTGCCTGTTTTCTCATCTTTTTCAAACATAGGAAAGTCTGTCACCCAAGTGAATGCCAGGTCTGTATCCGCTGCCAGGTTATATTTGTCACGAAGAGCGAGACGAACAGAACCAAGAGCTTTCGTTACTACATCAAAACTATCTGCTCCAAAGAAAAGAATATCTCCATCTTCTGCTCCCATACGATCTACAAGAGCTTGTTTTTCTGCATCAGAAAAGAATTTGAGGATAGGACTTCGAGGACCTTCCTTCGGATCATAGATAATATATGCAAGACCTTTTGCTCCTGATGATTGAGCTACTGCTGTAATTTGATCAATTTCTTTTCGAGTCATAGACTGACCAGAGAGTTTGATACATTTAATAACACCATTGTTATCCAGAGCACCTTTGAATACAGCAAAATCTGATTCAGCAAACACATCAGAGATATCGATCATCTCCATACCGAAACGAAGATCCGGTTTGTCTGTCCCATAACGACTCATTGCTTCGTGATATGAAAGACGATGAAATGTATCTCCGACGATAGATTTATCTGGAACCATCTGAGAAACAGCATCTCTCATAAAGTTTTCTGCTACTTCAAATATCTGTTCTTGCGTCACAAAAGACATTTCTACATCGATCTGATAAAACTCGCATGAATGACGGTCTGCACGAGGGTCTTCGTCACGAAAACATGGAGCAATTTGAAAATACTTATCCAGACCACCAACCATAAGCAATTGCTTGTATTGCTGTGGAGCCTGAGGAAGAGCGTAAAACTGCCCCGGATGCAAACGAGAAGGGATGACAAAATCTCGAGCTCCTTCTGGAGACGACACCGTAAAGATAGGTGTTTGTACCTCTGTAAAGTCTCGAGACGAAAACCAGTCACGAGTTACTTTGTTCATCTTCGCACGAAACTGCATAATATTCTGTACTGACTGACGACGAAGATCTAGATAACGATGCTTGAGACGTACCTCTTCTCCCGCCTCTACTGATCCTGATTCATCGAGTTCGAATGGAGGAGTCTTAGATTTGGATACAATTTGAAGGTCAGAAACCAACACTTCAATTTCTCCTGTAGTCATATTGGGATTGGTCATTCCTTCTGGACGTTTGCGAACAGAACCTTCTACACGAATCACATACTCTGATCGGAGAGAATCTGCCATCGCATGAGCTTGACGATCTGATTCTGGATCAAAAACAATTTGTGTCATCCCGTAACGATCAGCAAGATCAATAAAAATAAGACCTCCATGGTCACGACGACGACGAACCCAGGCAGATAAAACTACTTTGTCTTTATCATGAGCGGCTGTTAATTCCCCACAAGTATGCGAACGATACATATATATAAAAATAACTAAAAAATAAGAGAAAAATACTGAAGCATTATAGCGCTCATATAATACGAAAACCAAGGATAAAAGGCAAATGAAAGAGCCTAGAAAGCGAAGAAATTACGAAATAAGAAAAGCTTCTCGGAAGAATTCCGGGAAGCGATTCGATGGAGTCATTTCTGAGTGGAGCCCCCAGGCAGAATTGAACTGCCATTTCACCCTTACCATGGGCGTGTAATACCACTATACTATGGGGGCCAAAACCTATTATCATAAGCCGGATTCTGTCCATCGCCGAAGCGCGGTGTGCTTATCTATCTAGGCTACAAATTGCTCTGTAGCTCGAGCAGCCATAGAAATGGGGTAAAAAGACATACCAAGTTCCATTTCTCCAATAGACCTTGCACCAACGAGGGTTTAGCACTTCCTTATGTCACCATAAGGAAGAATTCCGTGATCGGAATACTTTTCACCTTTGTCCCTCAAGAGGGATAGTATTGTCTCTGTGCCACTTTCCCTAAATATACACTCACATGTATATCCGGAGGCCGTTAGCCTTTCGCCTGTCTTTTGGGTGTCCGGACTTTCCTCTCAGAGATCAAGTCTCCAAGCAAGCACTCAAATAGGTAGAGGAAGTATAGTAAATCTCTACAGCTTACGCAAGACATAGGAGAGATTTTTTCCTTCTTGAAACTGACTTACCTCGAAACCGGTCTTTTGAAACAAAATGCTCAGCTCCTGATCATCGAACGCATAATAATATCTTAGGATATCCGTATGTCTCCAATTGAACAACAAATCTTTTTTTGAATACTTCCAAGGCTGCAATAAAGACCTCCAGAAAGAAGCTTTTCGAGCCTTATTAAACTTCTTGGTATCTTGATAGAGGTTCCAAACTGTGATCATTAATTTTCACCCTGGTTTGAGCACACGAGATATCTCCATAAGAGCTTCCAGTCTTTCTTGTCTGGATCCAAGGTGATGAAAAGCAGCAATACACCAAACCTGATCTATAGACCCTGTATCAGTCACAGGGATGGATAACATAGAACCCTGAACATATCGGTTCTTTGGGTAGTGTTTCTGAGCTTGTTGCAGCATATTCTTTGAGAGATCTACCCCTGTATACTGCTGATAAACACAACCTTTTGATTCCAAAAAATCAAATAAACGACCCGTACCACACCCAAGATCCAATATCTTATCCCTCTCTGAAGAACAAGGAGCAGCCTCATACATCCAATCAAAATCCTCCCAATGAAGATTCTTACGAGTTTTGCTCCAATCCTCTGCAACAGAGTCATAACTTTTCTCTACTATATCCTGGAATTTCTGTGACATAAAACCTATTATAAAAAATTTAGAACAAACGCATCTCATCAGTAGATTCTATAGAAATCACCTCATCAAACAATAGTTCTTGCAAACAGTTTACCGTAGCCTCTACATCATACATAGCATCATGTGCATGAGCAAAATCTTGACCAAAAATATGGGTGTGAAGTTCGCTCAGATTGGGATATTTGTACCCTGGTGCTCCGTTTCGTTTTGGCAGCTGACACAGATCTGTTGTGAGTTTCATCGTATCTATAGTCTGCTCTGGAAGAAATTTCTTTGGACGACCAAGACGTTCTAACTGAACCTCTATCACAAGAGAGTCAAAATCAATATTATGAGCTACCGCTACATCTGCACGATGGAAAAAGTCCAGGATAGAATCTATACATGCTGATATCTTGGGCTCATGCGCTACTCTCTCATCGGTAATACCATGAACACGAGTAGCATCAGAGGGAATAGGAATAGGAGAATAAACAAACTGATTAATTCTATCTATCTCAGTAAGCTGGTGCGTTGATGTATCGTATTCATGTAAAATAGCAGCAAACTGCACAATATATGGCTGGTGCTCTAAAGGAGCTCATTTGCTCGCAAAACCAGTAGTCTCGGTATCGAATGTAATAACTTTCATAAACAAGCACTCAAATAATTAATAAATAAGCGGGAATTGAAAAGAACGAGGGTCTTTTGTCAGAAGAAATTCTTTATTAATATCTCGAAACTGACCTTTCGACGAAATAGTCTTAGATACGGGGGTATCTGGCATTCCCATTTGTTTTTGGATCGAAAAAGAATATATCGGATCTGATTGTTCACTATCTATTGTCCAAGGGAGTGTATAACGAAGACGTACTGTTTTTTCATCACCCGGAATGACCGACCAATGAAAGAATACCACCAAATATGGCCCCTGTTCTATCATCCCTACTGTCGATGGATCGAGCCCTAGAATCTGATCAACCCTTGATCATTTTGGCAGATACACTCGTGTATATGAAACATTCTCTGCATCACCAAAGACAAAACGAAGATCTGTTCGTTGGTCTAAATCTATATTAGTGTACGATTCCCACCTTTCCTTTTCTAGTTCGGTCCAATTATGTTGCCGAACGATGGTAAGCATATCTTGTAGTGACCCATCTTCATGTATATTCGTATAATGCTGAAGCCTTTCATTGATATAATAATCTGATTTATTTCCACCAATAGAAGTGTGCACCACTTCTACAAAATCCTCTCTCTCCCCTGGAACATACTGAGCGCCATCAAAACCAAAATCTTGTATAAGAGACTGTACACGAGGATTTTCTGAATACAATTGTGCTTCCGCTGACTGTATAAGACTCTGAACAAAAGCTATCTTTTCTTTAAGAGAAAGCTCTTCAAACCGCTGTTGTATAACAGAAATAAGATCAAAAAGAATTTGTTTTGGAGTATCCGTATCTGTGTTTTTCGATTCGATATTCCCCACAAGATAGTAGTAATAATTATACTGATCGATCGTTGCATCATATTTTGGAAGATCAACCTCTCCAAAGAAACGCAAAATAATTGCTAAGATTCGTTGATCAAAAGCAATAATATGATCAATCGAAGGTCCTCATTCTTTTTCTAGAAACCAAGAGATTTGCTCTGCTGACTGAGGAAAATCTGGCCAATAATTACTATCTCTGAGATAAAAATTCTCTGCAACTTTCTGAAGACCATAGGGAATAGGAATCTTTTCGGTAAGCTGACCATCGAGTTTGTACACATCGATTGGGGTTTGTGTATACACCCCATCTAGAAAATCTAACAACATAAGAGAACCAATAAACCCTCCTGTAGGACGTATCTCTGCAGAGTTCTGAAACACAAACAGATAGCGCTGCAGATCTTTCTCACCCAGAAGTTCTAAAGCAAGATCATAATAGTCTACATAATACTGCTTATAGCCTTCAAAATAATAAAACACAGACTGAAGCTCACGAAGTACTGGTTGGTATTTTTCTGGGAAGAATGAAACATCCAACAGAGAAAATACTGCTGATGAATCCTCTATGTGTTTATAGATGATATCCAAATGAGGCTTCGCTTCAACAAGAAGGTCTGTAAAATGTAAATTCTGTTGTTTTGACTCCCAAAGATTACGAAGGATGATATACTGATCCAGTATTTCAAATAAAGACTGTCCTGATGATTTGAGGTCAGAAGCATATCCAAGATACGAAGGCGTTCCATAGAAATAATTACCGGTGGCTCATAGATCTTCGATGGCTATAAACACAGGAGCAAGTTCTTCTTTGAGTGTAATCACATCTTCTTTTGAAATATTTTTAATATCTTTTGCTGCTATCTGAACATCGACAACAATGTTAGATGAATTCTTAACAATATCAGAGACTTGTATACCAACAGAGACTGCCTGATAACTAAAAGACAGAAAAACGAGAAAAAAGAATGGAACAAACAAATCTTTCGCTTTGTACAAAGCTTTTCGAGAAGATTGTCTTTTTTGAGACCAAACCGCTTGCTGACTGG
>JAYELJ010000003.1:0-6941 GCA_034717395.1 Patescibacteria group bacterium | reverse complement strand
TTTTGATACAAATTTAGAGATCAATGCCGATGGTACTCCTGTTATCCCTGATACGTATTCATACAAACAGTTCAACAATGATGAAGGTTTGATATGGGGAGAAGAAACCTATGTGATTCATGATGCCGATAATGGTATCACTACTACTGGATCAGAAGATGGAAAGGTTACTACTGTATATGCAAATAATACAGTAACAGTACTTTCTCCTAATGGAGAATTTACAACAACATACACAAGTGGATATACCACATACGGGACACTCGATGACGATGGGGGTCTTGGAGTGTATAATAATGCTGGAGATCTTCTCTTTACGGAAAATCCAGATCAGACAGTTACATATCCAGCGGATCAATCAGAATATTGACAGAGTTACACTTTGCACCCAGATGGGTCTAAATCAGTGGTAAATCCTGAAACAAATAGAACCGATATATTTATGACTGATGGTTCAGCGAGACAACTAGATGATGATGGAAATATAATTAGTGAATATAATGGGGTATCAGGTGAACATGTTGTTTATAATGAAGATGGGGATGTCGTGGAGCGGCAAGTTCCTGATAAATATACATTTACTGCCGATCCAGAAGCTGGTACTTGGACTCGAGTGGATCATTCTCTCAAGCAAACAACCTCTTTGTCTGAAGACGGATCTATGTCTATACATTTGGAGGGGGAATCTACCACTACAGTGGTGCGTCCCGATGCTGTCATAGAGACAAGAGAAACCATTAATGGAGAACAAAAGATAACTTCTACTACTCAGTTTGACGGAGGTGGGAACAAACAAATTATGATGTATGAATACAATGGCAATGGGGATCTAATAGATGTATGATCTGGGACTTATCCTCCAATGTCTCAGACAGAGACTCCAGATGGTCGTGTCATGTATACCTATTCGGACGATTCTGTGGTTACTATAGACAATAGTGTTTTTGGCGATGCCAATTGGACATATACCGATACTGGAGATATATATTCTGCTGATACAGATGGAAATCTGTCGGTAGATCTTGCTTATAGAAATAATATAGGAAGTGATGGTGCTGCTATAGATTTCGTAAATTCTGTTTCAGATAGGCTCGATAACGGGGATGGAACATTTACCGTTATTACTACAGATCTCTCTACTGGGGATATATCTACTGCTACAGAAGATGAAAATGGGAATACATTTTCGATTAAAACAGGAGAATCTGCTATTACGGACCTCTATAATAAATATGGATCCAGCTCCAGTGATAGTTTTATGACAGCATTCAAAAAGGATATAGATCGATTGGTTTCTGGTGGAGGGATTGGTCCATGGGTATTTGTCCTCGAAGGAAAAGCAATGAAAATGGGAAAATTTTATGACTTTAAAACAGGACTCATAGAGACATGGAATTTTCTTGGGGATTCTATTCAAGAAATTGGAAACTTTACAGATTATTATGGGAATCATTCTGCTCGTCGAGCAAATGCAGATCAGGCAGTATATTTGCTCGAATTTCAGAAAATCCGAGAGCTAAAGAAACGACAAGATGATCCCTGGAGACCAGAAAGTATCGAGATGGGATCTCTGTACTATAAAAATTCTGATATCATGGCTTTGGACTTTCGGTTGCAAAATCCAGAGATTGCTAATGTTTATACTCTTCCGGAAAAACAACTAGGTCCAACTGTCCAAGCAGCCAAAGAAAAAGATCTCTATGATAGGCTCGATCTCAAATCTGATACGGATTATAATCTTATATCGAGTGCTTGTGATGGATCGCTTGACCATATAGCAGAGAATAAAGTAGTTCCTGTTGATCTAAATATAGAAGAACAGTGTCAGGAGTATATAGATGAACAGCTTGATAAGAGTTGGCTCGATTCGTCCCTTGATTTCTTTGCTAATGTATCGGATGCTGGGTCTACCGTGTCTCAGAGTATCTCTCGTTTGGCAGAATATGCCAATTTTCTTCCAACCTATGATGCAGAAGACCCGAATAATCCTATCAGGCTTGCAAATATAGAAGGAGATCTGCGTAGCCAAGGTCGTTATCTCAGTGAATCTCAAATTCGTGAAGAACAAAGATCTATTTCTAATAAGGTCTATCTCAAATTTGCACAGGAATATAACCAGTATACAAAAGCAGTACAGGATAAAAAAACAGAATATACAAACCTCGGTTGTGGTATAAATTCTATGGCAGATCAGTCTTGCGGATCTTTGGCCCGGGAGATAGCAACCATTACAGAAAAACAAAATGACGCAGAGTATATGCTCAGCAATCCATCTTCTCTTGTGAGTGAATCCAACCTCAAATTTGCTGATACCACTGCCTCAGAGGTGGATAAGAATGACCAGTCTCTGGATGCTCTCAGTCAAGATATTTATGATGATCGTGCTATCCGTGAAGGGCAGGCCGATAGTGTTATGGATATGATAGAACAGATCAATCAAATGAACTTGATGATCTATCAGGACCTTGCAGATATCAATCAGGTAGTGGTGGCTATATCCAATCTTCCTGTATGCGATTGGAAATAACTTTCTGTACTTTTCTTCTCCCTTTTTCTCTCATGAATTTCTCTCAAAAATTCATATCGTCTCTTTTATTCACTATACTTCTTACCTCTCCTCTGGGGTCAGCGGTTGTTTTGGCAAATACAAAAGCATGGGTAAACCCCAACTGTTATGAGAATCCTCTCTTGGATTGTGACTGTACAAATGATGAAAAAGGAAAACTGATTGCGGATAAAGTATCCGCTGGTTGCGTGGAAATAGACACAGGTACTCCTCTTTTTGTTCAGAAGCTGGCGAGTGGTGTCACCCAGACTCCTTGTACACCTACCGATACCAATACCGAAACTTGCGTTCGCAACCCAGAAGTGATGTGGACTCCCTGGAACGAATGTTCTCAACGAAGCCAAGAAGCTGCCGCAGAAAGAGAGCCTTCTGCAGATGAAATAGCTACTCCTGTTGCAGGATGAGAAGATTTCTTCGATACACTGTACGGAGGTATGTGCGACCATGCTGGTGTAGTTTCCGATGTAGAATGAGAGCTTCGTGATATGGGAAACCAAGCGATACGTCTCTGGGATTATGCTTGGAGAGCTTCAGTTCCTCGTGATTTTATAGTACAGTTCAAGGTCTTTGATGTAGGGGCAACAGCCTGTTATACCGAAAAAATCCGATATCTACTGGGGCTCGAACTCGACAAAGACGGTGAGCAATCTGTCGATCCGAACCATCCATCTCGCACCTATTATATCAACAAAATCCGGGAGCTCCTTCTGTGACCTATGGATCAGAGAGAAACTCTTGTAGCACAAGGATTTACAGAAATACAGGATCTTCTGAATCAGAAGATTTGTCAGACAACGAACTCTCAAAAAGAATATAGTAAGATTTGTGATACTCTGGTGATAGATCAGATAGATAATATTATGGCGCAAATGGTCGCGCAATCTCCAGAGTATAGTATTGATGTGAATGATGCGGTGAGAGGACATCTATTGTCATCAGATAAGAAAGTAGAAAAGGAAATAGTCTTATCAACTATGCTGAGAGGTCAATATCTTTTGGATGGAGCGCAGATGCGATTTCATACTATGGATATAGACAAGAGAGAAAGTATTCTTATGGATACGTATTTGGCTCTGGCTCTTTTGAATGGGGGTGTGGCAGATCTACTCGTAGCAGCCTCTTCCGAAACAGGAAATGCTTCTACGTATTTTGCCAGTCAGACTTTTGAAATTGGATTTCAAAAATACGAGCCAGATAATGAGTGGATCGATTGTGACAAAGACCTCAATACTTCTCTGACCTATGGGTATAAAAACTTTTACAGCCCGAGTTGTAATTGTAGCGATCCAGGATTTAAGCTGTTTGATGAAGACATGTGGGCAGAAGAATGGAATGCTATGATGGAAGAAATCGATGCTGTACAGACCACTGGATTTTCTTTTCTTAATCTTTTCTTATGGAAAGAAGGGGACTATCAGGGAGATGATTTTGTAGAACGAGTATGGGGGTATACCAAATCAGTACTATATGGGACGGCATATGTTTTGACACTCGGGTTTATAGATCAGTGGACCAAAGCAGAGCCAGAAGATTATGTGTGTGTATATGAAGATGGTGTAAATGGTTCTTGTTGGGAATCTCGTGTTAAGGATGAAACAAAGTGATTAACAGAAGATAATATTATCAAACCAATATCAAAATATGATTCCCGTATGTTTATTGGAGGAGATACCAAACCTCTTTTCAATCAGATGTGGGATAAGGCTGGTCGTGATGCCAATAAAGAATTGGATCGCCTGGGGTTTTATATAAATCCAGATCTTATGAGTCATACAAGTCGATGGGAGTGGTTCAAAGACAGGATTTCTCGTATTCCTATTTCTATTCAAGATAGAGATGGGGAAGTATTGATAAATAATAATTATGTAGACCATATTACCGATGCTTATAATTATATTGAAGATACTATAGAAGATTGGTTTGAAGATGATGTGGATACCACGGATACTACTATAGACCCCCTTCCCGAACAAACACAAGCCCAAGATATGGATGAAGCTCATCCTCCTGTTGTATCCCAGCCCAATCCAGTATTAGCCCCAAAAATTAGTACCAATATGGTACAAGACAAAGCAACTCGGACCGAGAAGAGAAACAAGATGAATGTGGATCTTAGCAATGATTTGGCAGTGACTACCGAGAAAAAAATAGATTATTCTACAGAGTCTATGATGATATTTACCGCTCTGGCAAATGCAGCTACAACAATCAATCGTGCTGCTTGTGATGAAACACATAGAGATGCGATATCAGGGTCTATGGGAGGCTACGTTGCTTCCGATGATGACCTGTATCGGTCACCAGATGCATTGGCTCAAGACCTAGCCCGAGAAGCGACTGTAGATTACCAAAATACACAGATGATTATCGCAGAAACCAACCTGGAGATACAGGATCTGGAAGCTGCATATGATCAGCTCGAGAGTGATTGTATTAAAGCAAAAAAGGATATAGAATCTCTCTCTGGTGATGAGAAAAAAGAGGCTACTCAGACAGTTCTGGATCTTGAAAGAGAAATGACAGATATAGAAAACAAAATAGCTTATGCCAAACAAGCAAATACACTTCAGTCAAAAGATTACCAAGCAAGATCATCTTCGTATTCTACCGATTCTTCTTTTGGGTCTTCCCAGAAACATTTCAATGGACAAGATCCATCCAAAACCTATGATTCCACACTTTCTCGTCCTTCTTCAGATATTTGTAGAACACTCGATAAATCTATCAAGAAACTCCAAGTAAAACTTCGTTAATATTTTTTCTTATGATTGCTCTCTACGATATAACGCGCAACCAGATATCTCGATTCATTATTACAGCTCTGATATTTGCTGTTGTTTTTGCAATACTCTATGGGTTTTTATATCTTTTTTCTCCCAATGCCGGGACACTCCATCTGACTCCCGAGCAAGAGGATGTAGGATATCAAGTGTGGATAGATGATAAGTACCAGGGTGCATTTCAAGGGGAACAGAACATCACCGTAGCAGTCGGGGAATATACCGTGAGTATTTTCTCTGATAACTATGCCAAGTACCAACCGGTCCTTACTTTTGAAAAAAGAGAAACAACAGAATATAGTTGGCGTTTTGAAATACAAGAAGATCTTTATAGTCTGCAGCAATACCATACCTATGAGCTGATAGACTACCAAAAACAGCCCATACTCGATAACCAGTATCAGGTATACTGTGCGGAGCTCCAATGTAACCATGAAACGAATACCAGAAAGATACTGAGTCAAAATGTGGCGATGATCAAACCCTCTTCGATCCAGTTTGCCAGTGGTTCAGATATTGTAACTTTTCTCGATCAGGGGACTTTTTACCGCTATCATATAGACAATGATCGTTTCTACGAAGTGATATCAGGAGTTACGAGCTATCAGAGGTATGGTCCAGATCATGTGGTGTATCTCCGAGTAGATGATCAATGAGATATAGAATTTGTGCTCTCGGATTTGTACGATCGAGATAAAAAAGTAGCCGGGGTATTCCCATCAGATATACAATCTTCGAGACTCTATTTCGACCAAAACAAGATCTGGCTTGCGCTCGCTCACAGAGGGAAGAGACAGTACGATATCAAAGTTTTTGATGTGGTAGATTGGGAGTATCAAAAAGAGTTTACCAATGTAGAAGCTTTTTCTTTTCATCAGGGTCTTGCATTTTTCCCAAAACGAACAGAAGAGGGGTATGTTACCAAAGTGTATGATGCGCAAGATTATCAACTCAGATTTACTCGTGATGAATATTTATATTCTAAACAAGTTGTCGCAAAAGGGGATATTTTATACTTCTACGATATAGATCATGGAATATTCCGTTATGATAGTACTACGGATACTGATACGCAACTGCTGGATTGGAGCTCTACTTTTCCAGAAGATATATATTTCTATGATTTTTGGATCTCAGAAGAACAAGATAGACTCTATTTTATAGATACCAATAAAAACTATTACTATTTCAAAATTAGCGCAGATCACTAAAATATACAAAAAAAACAAGTCCAAATTTGGACTTGTTTTTTGCAATATTTCAAGGTGGCGACACTTACTGGAAAAGTTTCCTGCATGAATTCAAAGCATACACAAGCATATATAGCTATCTTTGGGTGTAAGATTAAATAACTCATTCCTTTTTTCTAAAACTCTTTCTGTATATTTTCTGCCCAAGTTGCCCTGGGGAAAATAAACTATTTAAATATTAAATGACTCCAATAATCTTATATGATAAAATAAAATTTTCTTCCGATTGCTAACTTCTCTTTTATCAAACAGATTATATATATGTTCCAATTCATCATACTTCTTCCATATATCTTCTGGAAATTTATCATCCAAAACAATACTCAACTGATCGTAAATTCTATC
>JAYELJ010000002.1:0-7045 GCA_034717395.1 Patescibacteria group bacterium | reverse complement strand
AGTTCTTGTTTCTTGTTCGCTTTTTGTAATTATTTTTGTTAGCATATTTTTGGTAGGATAATGACTTAGGAATAAGGTTTAACAACATTATTCTACCTTAATATGTTACGTTCAGCATACACTACTAAAAATAAACAGAATGTATCATTCAGACCCAGAGATTTGGACGCAAAAAAGACCAAACCTCTGGAGAAGTTTGGAGACTATTGGTATTCTGGTATCTTACGTACACATCACAAAATCCCAAAAAGTGATTTCAATGAAGAGAGAACGGGTTGAAATGTCAGAATAAACCAGAGATTTAGTCTTTTCTTTACATTTCAACACAAACATACACTCTCTTGTATTTGAAATACACTTTTTGCTAGAAATTGTACACAATTTGTGATTTTTTCATGTATACGCAAAAAACGAGCACAAAAAAAACGCAAGATGTTGAATAATAGTCTCCAAACTTATATTCAGTTAATATATTATCAGAAAATCAGAATAATTTCAAACTTTTTCTCTTGTTTCTTGGAGAAGATGCTATTACAATATGTGGGCTTTAGTATGCCCGGATGGTGGAATGGTAGACACAAGAGACTTAAAATCTCTGGGACATTATGTCCGTGCCGGTTCGAGCCCGGCTCCGGGTACCATAAACAGAATACAAAACAAAAAGGCCTCTCTTGGCCTTTTTATTTATAAATTATACAAACCATGACTCATACCAATAACACTCATAATATCAACAAAAATACTAATCAAAATACCAACGAACATATAGATATCACTCCTATCATGGATCAGATAATAGAAGCAGGATTGTCAGAAAAAAATCTTACTAAAGATGTGTTTCATCAGATTAAAAATAAAATCTATGAAAAACATAAAATACAAAAGCCTCTGCCAAATATCCAAATGCTCCAAAGATACAATGAGCTGATAGCAGATGGAAAAGCAGAAGACTGTCCTAATTTTCGTAAAATCTTGCGCAAACGCGGAGTTCGAAGTCTGAGTGGTGTGAGTGTGATCAGCTTGCTCACCAAATCTTTTGGGTGTCCGGGACAGTGTATCTACTGCCCTGAATACGAAAAACTTCCCAAATCGTATATCCCCGATGAACCAGCAGTGCTTCGTGCCGAACTCAACCAGTTTGATCCGGTAAAACAAATACACAACCGCCTGCGTTCGTTGGAGATCACCGGACATAAAATCGAAAAAAATGATGTACGTATCATCGGTGGGACTTGGTCTTTTTATCCAAAAGAATACCAAGAAGAATTTATCAAAGGTATCTACGATGCATTCAATAGCTACCAAGATACCAAACAATATATCGAAGAAACTGATCTGGCTTCTTCGAAATTTGCCAGTTTCACCCTACAAAAAGGATACAAGCTCCCTGTTTCCCAGACACTCGAAGAAGCCAAACAAAAAAATGTGGATGCTTTTTGCAAAGTGGTAGGCATCGCCATCGAGACTCGTCCCGATTGGATAGACCAGGAAGAAATCGTACGCATGCGCAAATATGGAGTAACTCGTGTAGAGATCGGATACCAAACAACCCACGATGAAATAAACGAAAAAAATAAACGCGGACATGGAAACAAAGAAAGCATAGAAGCTACTCGCTTGCTCAAAGATGCGGGCTTCAAAGTTGTAGCCCATATGATGCCCAACCTCCTGGGGTCTACTCCTGATTTGGACCGATCAGCCATGCAAAGAGTATTTGAAGACCAGGCTTTTCGTCCAGATGAGCTCAAGATCTACCCTATGGTAGTAACAGACCATAGCGAGCTGACGCAAATATGGAAAGATGGAGGGTTTACCGCCTATGACGACGAGACACTCATAGAGCTCATGTGCGACCTGGAGCTCGCTGTAGCACCATACTGTCGTATCAACAGAACCTATCGAGATATCCCAGCTGACCATATATTGGAAGGCAGTACCCTGAGTAACCTACGACAAATCGTAGAACAACGTATACAAAAACGAGGACAAAAAGTAGTAGATATCCGAAGCCGAGAGATCAAAGATAAAATAAATGACCCCAATAACGTGATACTAAAAACAATCGAGTACCAGGCTTCTGGAGGAAAAGAATATTTTCTGAGTTTTGAAGACCCGGATGACCACACTCTATTTTCCCTTCTTCGTCTTCGTATACCAAGCCAGCATTTTTCTGGGGAAGTCCACTACATCCCAGAGCTGAACAATGCTGCGATCATACGAGAGATCCATACATTTGGAGACCAACTATCGGTTGGGCAAAAAGGAAATGGGTTTGGACAGCATATGGGATTTGGAAAAAAACTCATTGCACAAGCCGAAAAAATCATCCAGGAAAACTATCCAAGTATAGACAAAATAGCGGTTATCTCTGGAGTTGGAGTACAAGGATACTATGCAAAAAGAGGATACGAAAAACAGGGAGAATATATGGTGAAGAAAATGTAAAACACAAAAACGCGATCTTATTGATCGCGTTTTTCATTTACCAATCATTTCTATCCTCACCCAAACCCCATTTATATGGGTTGTCTTGTATATATTCACGAAATATATGTAATTCATTTTCATTGCGAATAATCCGTTCATGGTAATTCGGTTGCCATTGAAAATAGGTATTGGTTTGTTCGCGGATGGTTTTTGTTACATATCATTTGAAATGATTTATAACCATTGATAATGATCATTTTTTCAATCATTGACCAAATTTCCGTTTTGAATTTGTATATCCAGCCTGTAGAGACACGCCAGTAGAGACACGCCAGCCTGTAGAGACACGCCAGCTGGCGTGTCTCTACAACGCCGGGGATCCGTTCAATGTTGGTCATTATCAATCCCCACGATCATATGCACATGATTGGGCATTACGATATATTCATCGATAATAATATTATCACGAAATTTGGGAATATTTTGTATTTCATTATTCACAAACACCCCCATACCAGACAATACCATTTTCCCATCCACCACATCACCAAACACACATTCTCTATCCTTAGTTACCATTGTTGCAAAATACCATCCATCGTCATAATCATGGAAATCTGCACGCGCTGATCACACCCGATATTTTCATTGAAATTTGGTATTATCCATACGATTATTATTTTTTATTTCACCCGCATCGCGACGACAGAAATATCATCCATCTGCTCATATCCTCCACGGAAATCATCCACATCTTTGATAATCTGGTGACGAATATCTGAAGCAGTATTCTCTGGATCACTTGCATGTTCTACAAAACTTTCTTGAAAACATTCATCTGTATATTTTTCTTCTGCTTCATTCCAAGCCTCTGGGATCCCATCGGTAAAAAACAAAACAGAATCTCCTGGTTGGAACTGTAAAGTCTGCACCTGCAAACGTTTGTTCATGGAAAAAAGTTTTTCTGGGAATTTGGCCAGCATCATACCCCCGAGCTCCCCGGTCTTGAGCTCTCCAGACTGGATAAACAAGAATGGGTCATGTCCTCCTGACACATACTCCAATGTGCGAGTAGCCGGAATCCATTTAGCCAAAAGCAAAGTCATATGCTCTGATTTTGGTGTTTTTTCGGTCAGTAGTGTATTCGTCTTGTTGATGATATCAAGCAGATCATGTGTTTGGTGTACCGAAACATTACTATAGATCACTGCATTGGCCAGGGCTCCTACCATACCGGCTGGTATCCCATGCCCCGATACATCCCCCATATAAATAATATATTCATCTTTTCCGGGGATTTGAAATACATCGTAGAGATCTCCCCCGATTTTGGATGCAGAGCGGATCATAGCAGATATGTCCATATGAGGAACCTCTGGGAGCACCAGAGGATTGAGTTTTTCGGCAATATCCTTGGCTTTGTCTACCTCCGCTTCTTCTTGTTTTCTCTCAAGAATTTCTTTTTGTTGTTTTTCAATATTCTCAGCCATGGTATTGAACGAATCGGCCAGATGAGCAATCTCATCTTTTCCTCCCAGATCATCAATACGATAGTTATATTCCCCTTTGGCAAAATGATCGGTTGCTTTTTCCAGATGCTTGAGTGGCTTAGTAAGACGTGCAGCAATAAAACTAACAATCACCATAGCAAAAAGCAGTATCAACACACCAGTAATCGCAACCGATACAATAGTAACGAGCACGGTATATTTGAGCTGAGAATAGTCGACCCCGAGACGAACCGAATATTCATGACGAGAGTTTTCATCCAAATACGGATAAACAATATCTTCTATTTCTCTATCGTTAAATAGATTTTCTGGGGCAAATTCCAAGGTATTTTTTGCTAACTCATGAGTATCCCCTGAATAGAGAACCGTAGGCTGTATGTCTTGTACACGAACAAGCATATCCTGACGTGATACTTTTCTCTGTGCTGACCCATCATATTTGAACTCTTTTTCATACACAGAGTCATATAAAAGATCTCCATCATAGCTATAGATCTGAATATAAGAGACATCTGTATTGATATTTTCAATATCACGAATCGCTTTTTTAAAATTCAAAAAAGCTGTGTCGTAGTATTTCTCATAACTTCCAATAATATTCTGTACATTGGTAATAGTATAATTGTATACCATACTATGCAGATTCTCAGAGAGTGTTTGTTTTTTATCATTATAGATAAAAGCCCCTACCATCAGAGTAAGAAGTGCTATCAGAAATGAAAAAACCAATATCAATTTGAGGCGAAAATTCACAGAAAATATTTATTTAATGAGTATAACGAAAAATATAATTCATACATCTATTACAAGCGAACATCGGGAATATATATCAGACCATCTTGTCTTCCGAGAAACTCATATTCATTTTGAATCACATACAGTTTTTCTTCTTCGATAAATGGAACAATATAATACTGATCCAACAGACTATTGACCGTAATCCCCGAACTATATAAATACTCTGGAAGATAGGGCTTGAGTCCTTGAAGAAATTCTTCTACATTCCCCTCTTGAAAATTCCATCCAAGGAAATACATTTGATAGTCCCCATTCTGCAGAGACTGAACAAATTCTCAATCATTGAGCAGATGAGTATTTCCCAGAATCTTTTCTTTCTTCATGGTTCTTTGTATCACCGAAGCAAAAGATTGCAGATCAGAAGCAAAGGCAATATCCAAACTTATTCCATTTTCATACTCGGCTTCTTTGAGTAGCTGAGCACTCGTACCTTCGGAAAACGTTGGATAGATATACTCAGCATCATAGCCTCCGATAGAAGACGGAACCGGTTGATCGGTCAGATGAACATGATCAGAATCTACAAAATCGAGTAGAAGCTGACGATCCAAAGCAAGGGCTGCGGCCTGTCGTATTTTTTGATTATGCATTATAGACCCCGATCCCGAATCATTCAATAGGAAAAATTTGGTTTCGAGTCATCCTTTAGCAATCAGCTGAAAGTCTGTTTTGAGATTGTCTGGCAAACCAAGTATTTCTGGTGGTATACCTATCAGCACATCCAAATCACCATCGAGGAACTGCTGTGTTCTTTCAAATTTATCTTCTATCTGGTGCAGAACCACGCGAGCAAATACACCAGCATCACCCCAGTATTGGTCAAATCTACTCAACACTACCTGCTGATCTGATGTGTTTTGATAAAAGGGACCCGTACCTACTCCGGTGATTCTTTGAGAAATAGGGATAGATGTTAGCTTGAACAATAAAAGATTATCTGGTGTCTGAGTTTGTATCTGAAGATGCGTCTCATTCTTCTGAGTAAGAATAAGATCCTGAGCCAAAGTACTCGCCTGTATACTAAGTACAACATCCTGCATAGTGAGCAGAGACCCATCATGAAACAACACTCCCGGACGGAGTATAAACTGCCAGGTCGTATCATCGAGAGAGCCCCAGCTTTTTGCTATCCGTGGTTGTATTTGCATATATTCATCGAACCCTACGAGCCCTTCATGCGTATTGAGCTGTACAAGTGTATCAAGTTGATCGGAAATCCCCACATGAAATTCGATGGTATCTTCCTCTCAAAACACAGAACAGCCTGACAGCAAAAAGCTAGAAATCAGGCTGATACTCAATACCGATATAAATCTCATGATTGGTGGCATGTGTATATTTGTATATTTGTGTTAATATTTTCTATTCCTCCTCATCTTCGTTATTCTGCTGCTTGAGTATCTCTTCTGGATTGGTAGTGATAATCTGATGTTCTCCATACGAAGAGATCACCTGGATAGACACATGTTTTTGCCCAGCAAAGAATATCCCCTGCCCTACATCGGAATTGAGAAGCGTCATGACTTCCCCTTCGGTGAGTTTGAATACTTCTTTAAGTTTATCTACTGCTGCGGGAGATTGTTTGAGAAGCAGCTGCATCGAAGAGTTGGTCACCAGAGCTTTTCCGTAGGTACTGGCAAAGAAATCTTCCACATTTTGCGTGATAGTCGTCACCCCAAGATAGTATTTTCGTGCTCGTTTTATAAGCCCATGGAGAAACTTTGCAGAATCTTCATATTGCATAATAGACCAGGCTTCATCTATCACAAGCATACGTTTTTTCAGGTCACTTCGAACCGTATTCCAAATATAATTCAGAACAATATACATAGCAATCGGACGAAGGCTATCATCCAGATCTCGGACAGAGAATACCATCAATCCTGAAGCCATATTTACATTCGTCGGTTTATTAAAAATCCCTCCAAATGTTCCATCTACATATTTACGAAGACGAATAGCAAGTTCTTCTGCACCTTTGGTGGTAGAAAGAACATTGTAAAAATCTTCCATTGTTGGAGGAGTTACTTCTCCTGGATTGACGGTATCCATAGTGATTCCTTTGACTGCATAGGTATCGAGCAATGATTGATCGATAATAGCTGCTTCTTTTGAAGTAAATTTCCCAAGCATCAGTTCCATAAGACCCGAAAGTGTAATCACTGCTGACCTGAGCAATGCTCCTGGTTTTTCTTCTGACTCATCGATCGGACGAGGAAGATCAAATGGATTGATACGCTGTTGTGACGTCAGAGAGATACGAAGATAACTTCCTCCGAGCATATCTGACAGTTCTTTATACTCATTCT
>JAYELJ010000001.1:4379-7169 GCA_034717395.1 Patescibacteria group bacterium | reverse complement strand
ACCAATCAAGAGCGTTGAATACTATTGATGTAGTATACTACAAAGAAGAGTTTGATGGAGATCTGGATGAAATTGAAGAAGATGATATTACAGAGTTACAAGCAGATGGTTTTGTGATGCAACATCTCATTCATGTACTTCCTTTTATGCCTATAGAAGGGAAAACAATGAAAACACATGTTGTGTTGTCAAAATCAGCTAGTGCTCTCTACTTAGAATCTGTTGTAGAGATTCCTGCTCTGACCAAAACTCAGAGAAAGGTTCTGGCAACAGATATGAGTACTATAGAGGTAGATATTCTTCCTGATACTCAGGAAGAAGAATTTGATGAGAAAGAGGATACAAACTCTTCTCAAGCAACTCAAACAAAACTATTTAAGTAGAGACCTGTGTGTCTCTGCTTTTTTTATATTAAAATATTTTGACAGAAGTGCATAGTGCTATTGACATATGCTATTATTAGGAGTAAAACTAAGATACGCATATCTGTATTTTATTACAGTGATATGCTGATCTTTAAAATATCGCAATCAAATTTTGAAGAAAATGAGGTTGCAGAACTTTCTTATGAGAGATTGTAATGATCTATGAATAGAGGGTTTTGCTAAACAGTCTTTGCAAATATTTTGTTTGCAAGAAAAATGAAAAAAGGAAAAGAGATGAAAAAATTACTAATAACCCTATTTTTGGGTCTGATTTTGGTTGTAATAACTGGTTGTTCTACAAAAGAACTGAATACAAATTATGAGTGTGATAGAGGAGAGAATTGTAAAATGGATTCATTCCCTATCCAAGCGGTAACGCACAAGGTGCAATATAGTCAAACTATTCATAATGGTATGACAAATGCAGCATTGTTGAGAGATTTGAGAGTTCAGTATCCAGGAAAAACAGATGAACAATTATCTGATATTCTTGTTGAGAAATCTCAGGTGATAAAATCTCAGGATGATTTTAAAAAGGTTTTTGCTCCTGGAGGATCTTTATTGGATGATATTGGGCTTGCAAAAGCTGCTGGATTCCAATCAAGACAACAGATAGCGTATCAAACTTTATTAGATATCAGATCAAAAGCAACAGATATAGCTCAGTTTGATGCTGATCTAAAAACAGCTATTGGTGTGTATCTAAAAAATACTCTTGGGGTTTTGGATGACGCAAAGAGAAAACATATACAAACAACATATTGGAGAGCTCTTTGGAAGACATATTCTCAGTTAACAACTAAAGAAAGAGATATTCCTGGTATCATGCAGCTTGTGCAGACAAAAGCTATGGATATTTATTCTCAGTCTCAATTTGTGGATAGTGTTACAGGTATGAAAATATCTTACTTTCCTACATATGGAGGTAAAGTTCTAACAGATGAGAATGTTGTATTTCAAGGTTCTTTGAATATGGATGTTGTATTACAACTGCTTGCAGGTGACTATCAAAATAAAATAGATAGAAAACTGAAAGCATTGGCTCAAACAAATGCAGAAAGACAAGTCGTTACGAAAAAAATGCTTGGAGGAGCGGTACTTGGATGGGGAGAAGAAGATAATACTGGTAATATTCCAGAAGGATACTCTTTGAATATAGCAACTGGAGCAAGCTACGCTGTCTATCAAAAACCAGATGGAAGATTTTCTTTCCACTTATTGACTGCTGCTGGAGTTTCGGCTGCAGAAGGCGGAGAATATAGAGGTGTGATTACTCCTGGAATGATGGCAAGCTATGCTTTAGATGATGAGAAAGATAGTAGTATTTCTTTTGGTATTGCTGGTCTATATGGTGATACATGGTATCCAGGATTGTCTCTTGGGTATACTTCGGGTGCGATGTCTGATACATCACATACTGTTTCATTATCATATATGGCTATCGCTGACCCACTAGCTGCTGTTACTTATAACCAAGGATTTAATACAGTTATTAGAGCTACAGATGCAGATCATAGAGCATCATTGGCTTTTGCTCAAAGAATGGCAAAGTGGTATGCATTTAATGGTTTTGTAGGGAGTCAGTATACAGAGGATTCATTATATAAAATGGATTTGATGAATAGGATTTCTCAGAAAAAGAAAAATACAGTAAGAGAGGATATGTGGTCTGGTTGGTCTGTTGGTCTTTCGAGTACAACAGTATTGGCTGGTGGAGCGTATCTGATTGTAGATGATGAGGTGGATATGCATTATCCTGTTCCAGAAGAACTAGTAGAAGACTTGGATGAGTATCCTGCTTGGCAGTCATTTTTACCGGCGCCTCAAAGAAATCTTTCTCCTAGTCAGGCAAAAGCAGTATTGAATACAGTATTATCTGATAAGCAATCAACTTCTGTAAGTTATTATTTTATGGACAATACAGAAGATGGTTTAGAGTTAGAAAAAATAGGTGATAGATCAATAGATCAAGAAAGTGTTATTGGAAGAAATGATAGTTCTGTACTTTCTGTGGAGGATCAATTACTTGCAGCTCAGGAAAAAGGATATAATAGTTATAGGATTTTCCATGTAGTGCCGTATGCAATGTATGAGGGGATACAAGAGTTTGTTTATGTGGTTGCTTATAAAGCACATAAGCCGATGATTACTCAATCTGTGATTGATTGGTCTGCAAGGTTGCAAATTGATAGAGAAACAACTTCTGTTGGTCTGGGTCTTATGATAGCTCCAATTAAAAAAGAAACAGTGAAGGTTATAGTAGTAAAGGAAGAGGGGGAACCTGATACTTGTGAAGGAGAAGGTTGTTCTTCTGATGATATTCCTGAAGTTCCAGATGCTGACCCAACAGAACCAGTAGATCCTG
>JAYELJ010000001.1:0-4279 GCA_034717395.1 Patescibacteria group bacterium | reverse complement strand
GACTCCACCTGAAGTTCCAGATGCTGACCCAACAGAACCTGCAGATGTTGTGACTCCAGATCAAGGAATTGTGGATGGTGATACAGATGGTGATACAGGTCTTCCAGTAGGAGATCAAGATAATATCCCATCTGTTCCGGAGGTAACTCCAACAGAACCAAGTTCAAGTAATGGGTATGATCAGCCGACAGATACTAGTGTAATAGTGCCTGATTCTACAAATGATGGTTCTACTGGTATTGTTTCTGGTGAGGCAAACACACAGGCGAGTGCTTCTGATTATACGGATACAACTATCTCTGATAGTGTACCTACGGATGGAAGTAGTTTTAGTGGTGGTACAGATGTAGTAGTGGATACCTCTGCAGATGTAGTGCAGACAGTGGGTTTAGATACTCCAGCTATTCCTGCTGCTAATCCAGTGGTAACAGTAGGTCTGGATACTCCTATGGTTCCTGCTACAGAGCCTATTGTGGCTCCAGAGTCGGTGCTACCAGTAGGTGGTTTTTGATTGCGATATGTGAATAATATAAGGTTAAGCCTCTGTGCTTAGCCTTTTTTTTGTTTTTAATTTAAAACAATAATAAATGTATTTTGTCTAATTTTCTTGTTGACTTTTTATTTTATAAGATGTATAAATAATGAAGATTTGACAATATTGTCAAAGTCTCAAAAATATTCAAACAAAAACAAAAAAGAATTACATGGCATATTTTCTGCCACGATCTTTTTTGTTTTTTCTTTTATTTCTTTTTTATAAAAATATTATGTCTTGAATTGGTAATAATACAGATATGACTGTATATCAAGGAGGAGCTGATTCAATAAATCAGTCTGCTCGTAAGATGGAAGAAAAATCTATTGTAGATGCTCTTTCTGTAGAAGCTCAGGCAGCAAGTAAGAGTAGTATCCAAGATGTTGATAAAATCCTTACAAGATACAACTTGGTTCATGAATCGAATCAGATTGAAAAAGATCTGGTAGATGCCGCTCAAGAAAAATACGGAACGGTTTCTGTTGATGGGCGTTCAAAGATTCATAATGTTTCTGCGTATATTGCAGCAGCTCGTTCGGAGAAAAAAGCGAAAGAAGCAAATACTTTGTCTTCTTCATTTGATACTCCGCCGGCATTTTTATCTGATGTGGATAAGAGTGAGTCAGCGGTAGTACGTTACCATTCTATTTTGGAGTTTCTTCAGAATGAATTCTTGCTTAAGAAGAATACAATTATATCTGAATTGGAATCTGCAAATGTATATACAGAGCTTCTGGCAAGTAATATGAAACAGGTAGAGGATCTTTCTTATGATTATAATGTTTCGATGGCTTCGTATTGTCAGAAAATTGCACTGCAATATGGGATAAAAGCATTGTCTTCAAAAACTCCTGTTGTACTGTCAGAGCATGATAAGTCTTTGGCTTCTACAAAAGAATATAATCAACATGTTGCAAATATTGAAAATGAGTTGCATATGACAGAGGGTGTTATAGGACAACTGCAATCTAATTTTGATACGGCATTGTCTTCTCAGAAAAATGCTACAGAAAAATCTACAGCAGATCTTGTATCTGTATTGAAACAACAGGAAACAGTTGAATTTCTTCGTGATGCAAAAATTGATAATCTGCGTGATCGTGTTCTGTTTCAACAGGTACAAGTTGGTTTGGAAGACGGTGTGCCAAAAATGGATTTTTATCAACTTCCTGCTATGACTCGTGAAGATCGTGAACAGGTAGCAACATGTTTGGAACTTATTGATCAGGCTCGTTTGGAAAAAGGAGGAGCAAATGACAATGATATGTTTGAAGCTTTTAATGCTCTGCGCGAATCTTTAAAAGATATTCTTTTGGTAGATCCTGCTGAGAGAACAGAGTCTCAAATAGCATCAGGAGCAATGATTGCAACTATTATTGAGTATTTGGAGAATCCAGATGAACAGATTGGTGAACCAATGCAGGTGGCGAAGAAACGTCCAAAAGGAAGTTATCGTATTGACTATATGGTAGCAAGAGAGAGTGGGTTGGTTCGTGATGAAAAACTTCCAAAGCTTATTAAAAAAATGGAGGAAGAAATTTCTGGGCATTCGGCTCATGTCAAAAATACTATTTCTCAGGCAGCTTCTACTGCACAACCTGTTATCGATCAAAAAGAAGTGGTAGTGGAAGAAGCAGATACTGCAGAAGAAGTGGTAGTGGAAGAAGCAGATACTGCAGAAGAAGTGGTAGTGGATGAAGATATTGATGGTATTTTGAGTGAACTTGATGAGGAACTACCAACATATTTGTCTCAAAAAGATATGGAGGATCTTGCGTACCCATCAGCTGCTTCATTCAAAGATGTGTCGTTCTTGGAGTCGGTTCTAGAAGGTCGTGATGATATCTCATCTTTGGTGGACCCTATTTCTATGGCATTCACTAAAGCGAAAGCGGATAATATTACTGATTTTAATAAACAAATAGAATCAAATCTGAGAGCTGCTCGAGCTTCTGCAGCAGCAAACCCTGCAAAATACCAATCGGGAGATAACTTTCTACCGGAGTTTGGTGTAACCAAAGAGCAAATGATCCATGCATATAATGATTCTCGTCGATCTATTGATATTGGAACTCTGTTCAAATCAGCATTTCCTATTGAGGTTAAATAATTTTAATAGAGTATTATAATTTTTATGTCTACAACTGAACATCTACCATTACATAACGGGGCTTTAGATCAGCTACGCCAGGAGAATAATGCATATTATGTTCAGGGGAGAGAGTTGGTTTCTGTTTTTTTGAAACAGCAATGAGCAGGTTGTGAATCTTCAGATGAAGCAAAAGAAAATACTATTATTGCTTTTTTGGATGCGTTAGATCTGGATGCTGATATGGAAGAAGATATTTCTCTTCGTGCTGGGTATGAAAAATTGCAAACTTTTATTGATAAAATGAACGAAATCCCTGCAGAGAAGAGGTCTTCTCTGACACAGCAGGATTTTGAAAAAAATAAGAAGGTTTTGCAGCAATATACTTCTACCCTGATTCCTTTGTGTTTTGGCTCTTTAGATGAACTTTCTATAGTCGCGCATTCTTTTGAGACAGATCTTGGTGATGAATTGGATGATGAAGTTCTATCTGTGTATCAATCTGTTCAATTTCGTTATGATCAGCTTCTTGAGGTTCAGGACTGGATGGAGAGTGTCGAAGATACTATCGTCAAGAAGGAAGCTAATACTCATGCTCAGAGAACATTTTCTGCAGTAGATAATATACTTGCAAGTATTGGTGATGAAGATGATGAGTGAGATAAACTTTCTTTTCAGGAAGAGTATGTTGCTCCTGCAGTACAGGCGAAAGTTCAAACAAAAAAAATACCAGCACACACTACTCAGTCGGCACTTTCCCAATCAGAAATAGTATCTTTTGATTCGTCTGCAGATCCATTAGCTCAGGCTGCGGAACTGATTACCGCACCGTATCAGCAAGAAATTGATCGTCTGGAGCAAGATAAGATAGCTCTTCAGGCACAGATAGATAAACTGAAACAACAGTCATGACCAACTACAGTGGTTCAGGAAAAAACGATAACGGTAGAGAAAAAAGTTTTAACTGAGTCTGCAAAAGGAGTGATCAAATCATCTCCACTCTGGAAAGAGTTGGAACAATCTCTTTCTGATGATCAGAAAGAGAATATCACTGATGATCAGATGATTCGGCTTATTGCTGCGGTTCAGAAGTTTGCCGTAAAAGAACCTGTTGAGAATATTTTGGATGAAAATAAGCTGAAAGCTCTTCTTCCAAAAATACGTAAAAAAATAGGTTTTTAATACTTGTTTGACAGTATCGGTTTTTTATAAAAAAGTATTGATTTTTTACAAAAAGGGAGTATAGTAGTCCTGGTTTTGACAGAATAAAAATAACAATCTGTCAAACAGAAGAAAATAAAAATAAAAAGTAAAACAACCTGGATGTATTTCTGGGGGATACTTTTTGTTTTTTTATATATTTATTTTCATCGTATTATGACATTAGATCGTACAAAATATATTGGCTCACTTGTTCGTGCAAAAGATAGTGTGGAAGAGAGAAAACAAGCTCGTATGCTTCGCTATGCAAAGAAAACTCAGACATCTGTTGAGCAAGAAGTTGCTGAAGTGACAGATATTCAAAACCCAGAACTTGCAGAGTCTGAATCTCAAGAGCCTGAATCATCTCAAAGTCTAGAATCTCAAGAGTCTGAGCCTTCTAATATTGTTTCTGATGAAGATATAGATAAGTTCCTCGATGAATTTGATGAAGA